>CANRZQ010000027.1 GCA_947644475.1 uncultured Muribaculaceae bacterium | reverse complement strand
GGGAGTGTGTGCCGGTGACGGGGATGATGCCTTCGGTGGAATACATCACCCGCGCGCCGCCCTGCTCGCGGCTGTCGGCTGCCAGCCTATCCTCAAATGGCATGTAGCCCACGGGGAAATATGCCTCGGCGTCGCTAAGGGAGCGACGCTGCGACATTGTAGGCTCGAACGACTCGGGGTCGGAGCCGGGGGGCAGGAGCACGACAACGTCGAATCCGGGCCCGGCTATGGCTTCCAGTATTTTTTTCTGCGGCTCGATGCTTACGGCAAGGACGGGCCTCTCCGGCTTTTCCACACCGGAGCAGGCGGCAAGGACGGCCGCAAAGATTGCTGTAAGAACGATGTTTCTCATCCGTCAGGAGCGGTAGCGCGGGAACTGGTCCTTGATGGTGTCGACAACGTTGATGATGTAGTCGCCGGTCTTTTCGAGGTCGCCCACAAGGTCCATGTAGTAGATACCTGCCTGGTATTCGTAATGGTGGTCGTTGATATTGGGCACGTTGGCCGAGCGGAACTGGTTGCGGAGGTTGTTGATCTCGCGCTCTTTGTTGTAGGATTCGATAATCGAGCGTTCCGACACTTTTTCCACGTCGGCGAGCATGGCGAGCATCATGGCCATGGCTTCCTCCACGTATTTGTAAAGCACGTCGATGTTGGCGTAGATTTCCTCGGTGAACTGCACGTTGCTCTGAATCTTGCGGAGCAGAATCTTGCCCACGCCGTAGCAGCAGTCGGCTATCGACTCAATCTCGCCCACGATGTTGAGCATCGCTGTGATGCGGAGTTTACCTTCATCGGAGAGGCGGCCACGGGCGCAACGGTTGAGGTAGTCGGCAATCTCGATTTCCATACGGTCGGATATGTCCTCGTATTTGTCGAGGCGCGAGAGCAATTGGTTGAATTCCTCGGAATTTTCCTTGGTGTGGACCAGTTGCTGCGACATCGATATCATGCGGCCCACACGCTCGGCATATACGGCCATTTCTTTTTCGGCCTGGGCGATATTGAGTTCGGAAGCCGACAGGAGGCCCGAGGTGATGAATTTGAGGCTGAATTCCTCGTCGTTTTTGGTCTTGGACGGAACAAGACGCTCAACAATCTTGACATAAAGATTTGTAAACCAAATCATTATTGTCACATTCACGAGGTTGAACGTGGTGTGGAATATCGACAGGCCGAAAGACACGCTCATCTGCATCATGGCTATCTTGTGCAGCACGTCGTGGCCGGCGGGAAGCGAGTTGTCGAACAGGTGATTGTAGAGTTCGGGGTCGGATTTCTCGAGGGCGTTCACAAAGTTGAACAGGTCGTCGGGATTGCCCTGTCCGATAATCTCGGTGAGCCATGCGTTGAGTTCGGCAAAGGGCACAAACACGGCCAGGCACCAGATTGTGCCAAGCAGGTTGAAGAGCAGGTGGCCCATGGCCGTGCGTTTCGCGGCCACATTACCGCTCATCGACGCAAGGATGGGGGTGATGGTTGTGCCGATATTTGAGCCGAGCACCACGGCACAGGCCAGGTCGTAGGTAATCCAGCCTTTCGAGCACATGATGAGGACAATGGCGAATGTCGCGGCCGACGACTGTATTATCATCGTGAGCACGATGCCCACCAGAAGGAAGATGCATATGGAACCGAATCCCATGGAGGCAAACTTCCGCAGATAGGCAAACATCTCGGGATTGGACTGCAAGTCGGGCACATAGGTGCTTATCATGTCCAGGCCCATAAACAAAAACGAAAAGCCGATGAGAAATTCACCGATACTTTTCGTCTTGCTTTTTTTCGAGAACAGAAGCGGGATTGCCAGGCCTATTATGGGCAGGATAAACAGCGACATGTTCACCTTGAAGCCAAACAGGGCTATCACCCATGCCGTGAACGTGGTACCCACATTGGCACCCATAATCACGGCCATGGACTGGGCGAGGGTCATAAGGCCGGCGTTGACAAAACTTACCACCATTACAGTGGATGCTGACGAACTCTGAATCAATGCAGTGATGCCGAAACCGGTGAGAAGGCCGGAGAATCGGTTGCGTGTCATGGCCGACAGAATGTTGCGCAGGCGGTCGCCGGCAGCCTTCTGCAAGCCTTCACTCATCACTTTCATGCCGTAGAGGAAAAGACCTACGGCACCAAGGAGGCATAAAAAGTCTAAAATGCTATAATTCATTGTTACCGGCGGCATGTTGATTGGAACAGCCGCCTTTGGCCACAAAGTTAGCAACTTTTCAATAAATTACCAACAACTGTTAAAATTTTTCCTCTTTTTCAACAGATATATCACCGCCGCCATCGCAAACAGACACATCCACCAAGGCACGCCTCCGGCTGCGGAACGCGGCGAGGAGGGCGGGGGAAGGGTGATGCGCACGGTGTCGGCCGCGGCCACGCGCAGCGTGTCGTGGACGAGGCGCACCGTCTCGCGCCGGCGGGTCACGGTCTTAAACACGGTGTCGGCCCGAGCCTCAATCACCACGGAATCGGCAATCAAGACCGAATCCACCTTTACCGTGGCCGCCACCACCGAGTCGCGGCGCACTGTCTCAACAGGCATATACACCGTGCGCGTGCAAGAAGCGGCAAGGATGAAGAATACAAAAAGAAGTAATAATGTGTAATTTTTCATAATATTTAATATAAATATCAACCAGGTAGGAACACTAACCGCGAAGCGCTTTGCCATCGGCAAAGAACCCTCCGGCTTGTGGCAAACATCACAAGCCGGAGGCTTGTGTTCCTACATTGCTTTTTCGCAAAGGTAGTATCACAATTGCGGTTTGTCAAGGCTCGCAGCCCGTTTATTTTCACTTTCCGCTGAAAATTTGTTGTATATTTGCATCAAATTTGGAAAACCGACAATGAAGCCTTCGGAACATCTGAGACAGAAAATAGCAATTCTCCCCAACACTCCCGGGGTATACACCTATTACGACAAGGAGGGCACGGTGATATATGTGGGAAAGGCCGTGAACCTCAAACGCCGCGTCTCGTCGTATTTCAACCGCACGCACGACAGCATGCGCACAAACCTGCTCGTGCGCGCCATTGCCGACCTTACGTATATCGTGGTGCCCACGGAGCAGGACGCCCTCAATCTCGAGAACTCGATGATTAAGGAGTACAAGCCGCGCTACAACGTGCTGCTCAAAGACGACAAGTCGTACCCCTGGATTGCCGTGACAAACGAACTGTATCCCCGCGTGTTCCTCACGCGCCACCATGTGAAGGACGGCTCGCGCTACTACGGCCCCTATTCCAACACCGCCGTGGCCCGCACCGTGCTCGACCTTATCCGCGACCTTTATCCCATACGCACTTGCCGCCTGCCCATCACCGCCGACTATATAGCCCGCCACAAGGGGCGTCTTTGCCTCCAATATCATATTAAAAGATGCTCGGGTTGCTGCACCGGCGAGATAACGCCCGAAGACTATGCCGTGCAAATCGACCGCATCCGCCAGATTCTGCGCGGCGAGACCCACGAACTGCTCCAGTATCTCCGAAACGAGATGACGCGCCTCTCGGCCGAACTACGCTTCGAGGAGGCTCAGGACCTCAAAATGCAGTATGACCTGATTCAGAAATACCAAAGCCGCTCGGTGATCGTGAGCCAGACCATCGACGAGATAGATGTGTTCGGCGTGCACGGCGACAACGACGAGCGCGATGTCTACGTCAACTACATGCACGTGCGCCGCGGCGCGGTGGTGCGTTCGGTGACGCTGCGCTATCAGAGGCGTCTCGACGAATCGCGCGCCGACCTTATAGCCTATGCCATGGAGGAGATTCGCCAGACCCTTGGAGTGAAATACGACGAGGTGGTGGTGCCCGAAGTGCCGGAGATTGGGTGGACCGACGTGCAGTTTATCGTGCCCCGGCGCGGCGACAAGGCAAAATTGCTCGAGGTGTCGGAACGCAACGCACACCAGCGGCGCATCGACGACCTCAAAAACCTTGAGCGCACCGACCCCGCCGAGCACACAAACCGCCTGATGGCGCGCATGAAGGCCGACTTCCGCCTCTCGGAGGAGCCGCGCCACATCGAGTGCTTCGACAACTCCAACATCCAGGGCACTAACCCCGTGGCATCGTGCGTAGTGTTCCGCGACGGCAAGCCGGCCAAGCGCGACTACCGCCACTTCAACATAAAGACCGTCGAGGGCCCCGACGATTTCGCATCGATGAAGGAGGTGCTCACACGCCGCTACTCGCGGCTGATGGAGGAAGGCGAGCCGCTGCCTCAACTTATAGTAGTCGACGGCGGCAAAGGCCAGCTGTCGGCGGCCGTAGAGGCCCTCGACGCAATGGGGCTGCGCGGAAAGATAGCCGTGGTGGGCATCGCCAAGCGTCTCGAGGAGATATATTTCCCCGGCGACTCGCTGCCGCTATACATCGACAAGAAATCGGAGACGCTAAAAGTGGTGCAGCATCTGCGCGACGAGGCCCACCGCTTCGGCATAACCCACCACCGCAACCGCCGCTCCAAGACCCAGACCGTGTCGGAACTCGACTCAATAAAAGGAATAGGGGAGAAGACCGCCACCGCCCTGCTGCGTCATTTCGGCTCGGTAAAACGCATACGCGAGGCATCGCAGGCCGACGTGGCCGCCGTGGTAGGCCCGGCCAAAGCCGCCATCATAGCCGCCCATTTCGCCCAGTAGGAAATAGGAACACAGTAGGAACACAAGCCTCCGGCTTGTGACCGACCACAAACCGGAGGCTTTATATTTTTCACAAGCCGGAGGCTTGTGTTCCTACTTGACTGCCAGTTTCACGGCATTGCCTCCGGCGCGGAGGATAAACACTCCCGATGCCGGAGCCTCGATGGCGGTGGTGCCGCTCTCGGCCGCACAGCGGGCTACGATACGGCCCGACAGGTCGTAAAGCACTGCTTCTACGGGCTTGTCAACAGCGACATAGATTGTGCGGCCCGCAACTGTGGCCGAGAATCCGCCCGAGATATTATCCTCAATCCCGGCGCCTGTGGAAATCAGCACCCTGCGCGGCTCCGACTCTGCCGAATACACGGTCGGGCCCCATACGCCGTCTTCGCCGAGCGACCACGACCATGCCTTCACCGTATATACAAACACGTCGCCCTCCGAGGTTTTGAGACCCGAGAACTTATATTCCGGCACCATGGCGGCCTCGGTAGGATATTTGTAATCTTCGGCGGTGTTGAAGTTGCCGAGGTTTTCTTTCACTACTTCACCGGCTTGGATTTCCTGGCTTATGATTATGTCGTCGAAAAGAAGAGTTGCGTTGCCGTCGAAAGAAAAACGGAGCACCGACGCCGACGTGCCGTTGTCGAAAGCGAGGGCAAACCGCTCTTTGTCCGCAGTAAGTTTATATGTCTTTTTCACGCCGGAGCATTCTGCGCTCACGGTGTCGCCCTTGGTGCCCGCCACATTGAGAATCACACTGAACTTACCGCTTGCGCCTGAAAGGTCGAGAGCCGGAGACGTGAGCACGCCCTCGCCCTCATATTGCTTCCAGTAATTGTCGATGCCGAATTTGCCTTCGCCGTTCACTGGCGTAGCCGGGGCTGTCCAGCCGGGCATGGCGGTGTAGTCGTCGAGATTATAATAGAAAGGCACGGGATAGTCGGGATAATCTGCATATCCTGAGCATTTGTCGAAATTTTCATGAAGCACGACAAACTCCTCGGGGGCGTCGGCCACATGTTCGCGGGTAAGGTTCACGATATAGCCCATGGCGCGGAACACAGGCTCCCAGCGGGCGGTGAATCCGTCGGCCGCCACATCGGTGGCCTCGATTGTCTGCGGAACATCGAGCGCATTTAGGGCCACATGCACCTGCCGCGGGTCGGACTCGGCCGACTTGTAGAGGTCGTTGACGCTGCGCACGGTGTAATAGTAGTCCTTGCCCTTCTCGGTGCCGATCACCGTGTGCTCGCATCCGTCGGCCGGCTCGTCTTTCACCAGATAAACGCGGTTTTCGGCATCGTCGAGAGTAAAGGCCGAGACAAGATAGCCCGTGGCCAGGGGCACGGGATTCCAGTAGGCCGTAAACTCCTCGTAGGTCACATTTTTGGCAAAATGCGTAATCGGAGGCATCAGGGCGTAGTAATTCTGCACAATGGCAAAGTCGTCGAGCAGCCAGTCGTCGCCGTCGGAGGCCATCTGCACAAACGCCAGGTGGTTGCCATATCCGGGGTGGGCGAGGGGGATGCTGTATTCTTTCCACTGCGGGCCGAGTTCCACGGTCTTGGCATCGATGGAGTTGGTGGTGTAGGGGTCGTAAACCTCAATATGGATAATTGCCTTGTCGGCCGAGTGGGCCTTTGCCTTGAAGGTGACGCGGAAACTGCCGCTGTCAAGCCTTACGTCCACATAAGGGCACTGCACGTAGCCTTGCACGCTGGTGGTGCCCATCCAGTCGGACTGATTAAAATGCAACACGGCCAAGGCCCCTCCGGCCTGGTGCAGGCCGCGGCCCTGCCATTGGGCGCCATGGGTGAGCGCGGTGTCGACATTCTTGTCGGCGGATATTTCCTGCGAGTCGGGGGTGTCGGCTGTCCCGGCGGTCATGGCGTCGAAGTTTTCGGAGAACACAGTGGCTGTCTGCGCCTGCGCCGAAAAGCAACCCATAACCGACAATAACGTGATGATAAGTAGACTTTTTCTCATGTAAATTGATTTTGGAAATGATTGGAAGCACAAAAATAGGAAAAAACAGCCTGTCCATATGTTAATTATTATTAATTAACATTATTATTTTTTGTCACATAGCCAAAAAATAAATAATTTTGAATTTTAAAAGCACATATTCAGTCTATTCCTCATAAACCATTGACACAAAACAACCAATTTATCACCAAGTTCCAATATTGCTTATGAAATTTTATTCTTTACTCTTTATGGCTCTGGCTCTCATCATCCCGTCGATGGCCTCTGCCAAGTCTGTAACATTCAAGACCAACCTCGACAAGTCGGCCTACATCACATTCGCCCCTGCGTATGAATACATCGATGTAACCGTAGAAGGTGTCACCGTTGAACTCGCCTCCGATGCAGGCGTCAACATCTCCGCCAACCAAGGCTATGCAATCACCAAGGTGCGCAACCAGGAAAGCCTCACCCTCGACAATTCCTACATCTCATCTTCGGAGATGCTCGACGGCGATGTAATCACCATCACCGCCAAGGAAAAACAAGTGCGCTCTCTCAAAGTTATCGCCGATGCCGAGCAGTGCTACCTGTCGTACGATTACAAGGCCTACCATGCCGACGACCAGGTCGACGGCGCATGGTCGTTCACCAACGTATCCGACTACGCCTCCGTCAACATCTACTCCAACAACGGCTACGCCATCTCTAAGGTTGTCGACGGCAACAACGTGGAGCGCGACCTCTCGAGCCCCCAGGCCTTCTACATCAGCGGCAGCAGCTGGGAAGGCGAACTCGTGCTCAATGTATCCACCTACAACCTCGACGAAGCCCGCGACAAGAGCGTGACTATCAAAGTCGACGGCGACCCCTCGATGGTGAAAATCGGCCGTAAAAATTACAGCCAGACTCTCACTCCCACCGAAAATGAGTTTGTTTTCAAATACATGGACAGCGAACTCCCCCTCACCTTCGAGCATGCCAATTATAACCTGTCGCTCTTCAAGGTCTCTCTCAACGACACCCCTGTCGAGAAATCCGGTTCCTATTTCTATGTATCGCCCGCCAATGGCGACGTTATCACCGTGCAGCCTGAATCAAATGTCGACGTCGACATTAACTTCACATATTCATCCGAAGACATCACAGGCATTATCGAAAGCGTGGAAGTGAACGGCGCCAAAAAGAACTGGGACAAAAAGAAACTCACCGTAAAACAAGGCTCAAAAGTATATCTCGATTTCAACAATATCGACTTCACCGACATCGCGGCCTCTGTCAACGGCACCCCCATCACCTTCCCCACCTACGGCGTTTACTACGAATTCTCGGCCGATGACGAAGCCGGCTACAACTTCGAAATCTCCGCCAATGCCATCGCGCCCTATCCCGTAACCATCTATTGCGAGGACTACGACAAGGTGGCCGTATACAACAGCTCGGCATACAGCCTCACCGAACCCATCTATCTCACACAGGCCGAGACCGTAATCAACATACCCAAGTCCAACAACTACGTCACCGTCAAGCCCATCTCTTCCGATTATATCGTAAACCTTACTGTCACCGGCAACGCCCTCACATCCTCCTATTCTCCCGGCCAGGTAAGCATCGAGGGCGACGACGTGCGCATCGAGGTAGCAGTGGAAAAAATCGCCCGCGACATGCAGATGGCCGTTTACCTCGACGAAGCCGAATGGATTTTTGACTATTGCACCGTACTGCTCAGCAACTACAAGGCTACCGAGCACAAGTGCTTCCTCCAAAACGGATACCAGGTTATCAACTTCGGCGACTTCGACAACGATATCTACTTCTCCTTCTACGGCCCCGGATACACCTCGCCCAACATCTACCGCAACGGAGAGAAACTCTCTTACCTGTATTCCACTACCGTTGCCGACGGCGACGTGTTCAAAGCCTACGTCAACGAGCCCGAAACCTACGCCGTGACCTACGACATCGAGGATGGCGCCGAGGCAGCCGTTTACCACGACATCATCACACGCATCGACAACCCGGCCAACCACAACGTGCTCTCCAACACTCAGATTCAGATTCGCCCCGCAGCCGACGCCAACGTCAATGTCGAAATCAACGGCACGGCCCTCACCCCCGGCGAAGACGGCAACTACACCGCAAATATCAACGCCGACTCAAACATTAAAGTGTCGGCCGACGGCAGCGCCGGAATCGACAACGTAACCGAAGACGCCAACGCCCCCGTCAACGTCTACAACCTCCAGGGCATCGAGGTGCTCCACTCCGCATCCAAAGCCGAAATCAACGCCCTCCCCGCAGGCATCTACGTTGCCGGCGGCAAGAAAATCGTTATCCGCTAATCAGGAACGCGAGCCTCCGGCTTGCGCCCCAACCCCATCAAGGCTGCGCCCACCGGCGCAGCCTCTTCTTTTACCCACCCGGCAGGAACGCTAACCGCGGAGCGCTTTGATAAAAGCAAAGAACCCTCCGGCTTGCGAAAAAAGTCACAAGCCGGAGGCTTGTGTTCCTACTTTTTTTACGCAAAAAGTTTGTAACTTCAAATATTTTATTATCTTTGCAAATGATAATATTTAAGCACTAAACCTATAATGCGACCCGAAACTGCTAATATTTTATCTATATTAGACCAATATGAATTGCCATCACCACAGGATGATGCAAAAAAAATCGCCGACGATTTCCGCAACCGGCGAATAGAAAAAGGCATAACCCGCTCCGAAATGGCCGACAGATCCGGTGTAGCCCTGGCCAATATAGCAAGATTTGAGCAAAAGGGCCTGATTTCTTTGAAAAACTTGCTGGCTCTTGCCTCGGCACTGGGCTATCTTGGAGAACTGAAAGAAATATTCGCCGAGCCAAAATTTTCCACAATGGAAGAATTGGAACAAATACGCCATAACACAGGAAAGAAAAAAGCCGGTAAAAAACATGTAGCCAATGATTGAACGACTCACTGTAAAATTCCACGACCATATTGTAGGCACCCTGTCACTAACCCCCGACAACCGTCTCTGCGTATTCCAATACGATACCGCGTGGCTTGCCGGCGGGTTCAGCATATCGCCATTGGACTTACCGTTAAAACCCGGAAGTTTCATTGCCAAGCCTTTGCCATTTGCCGGCAATTTTGGCATCTTTGAAGACAGCCTCCCCGATGGCTACGGCCGCTATTTGCTCCATAAAGCACTCGCCAAAGAAGGTATCGACGACAGTAGCCTATCGTCGCTCGATAGGCTGAGCATTGTAGGCGCTGGAGGGATGGGAGCCTTGACATATGAGCCTGCACGGAAAACGAATGTCAAAAACGACATTGTCGATTTCGATCTTTTGCAGACAAGAGCATTGGAAGTACTTAAAGAACGCCAGGACTCTGATGCAGAGTTGCTGCTGTATAAAAGCGGAAACAGCGGAGGCGCACGCCCCAAGGCCGTTTTTTCCGATCCCGAGGGTCATTGGCTGGTAAAATTCCGTCATCACTACGACCCTCTCGATATCGGCGTAATGGAATATCACTACAATGAACGGGCGCGTAATTGCGGGATAGATGTGCCCGACTTCAAACTCATAAACGGCAGGTATTTCGCCTCACGACGCTTCGACCGGCTCAAAAGCGGAGAAAGAGTACACGTTGCCACCGCCGGAGCCTTACTCGGCACCTCCTTAAACGAACCGGTGCTCGACTATTCCAATCTACTGGCCCTTACCGGTTATCTGACCCAAAAAGCCGAGGATGTGGAAGAAATGTACAGGCGAATGATATTCAACTATCTTACAGACAATAAGGACGACCATTGTAAAAATTTCAGTTTCCTCGTCACAAAAGACAACGACAGCATGTGGCGTTGGAGACTTGCCCCCGCCTACGACCTCACGCTTTGCTCCGAAGGATATAACGGCGAACACGCAACATCTGTAAACGGTTCCGGCAGGCCATCCCTATCCGACTTTATCGCCATCGGCAAATAAATCAGAATGACCGAAAAAAGATGCCTTGAAATCATAGACAAAACAGTAGAAGGTTGCGGCACACTGCTTCGATATAAAATATAAACAGACACACCCGATATTTTACCCACCCGGTAGGAACGCGAGCCTCCGGCTTGCGAAAAAATCCACAAGCCGGAGGCTTGTGTTCCTGCTTTTTTTACGCAAAATATTTGCATTTTAAAATATTATGTTTTATATTTGCAAACATAAAAACACAACAAACCAATATCACTATGACAAACAACGCAATCATCAAGCCTGAATGGCTCGAAATCATCGCCTGCTGCTGCCCGAAAGTACAAATGGATCTCATCCGCGCCATCGTGACTTGGCAAACCGAGGGCACCCTCCCCGAATTCCGCGGCACCAAGAAAGCCCTGTTCCTGATGATGGTCCACGACCTTACGGGCGACACCTCAGTTGCTGAAACTGAAACAAAAACAGAAACCCGCGCCGAACCCGACACACAGCCCGACACACAGCCCGACACACCCATCCCTTCGGCCGAAACTCCACATGCTGAAACACCAATAACCGACCAACCGCCAAGGCGAAGAAATTCTCAACGCAACTTCTTTCCCTACCACCCACTTTACTGACCCGGCAGGAACGCATGCCTCCGGCTTGCGGATACAATCCAAATGAAAATACCACATCTAAAAACTTACCCTCCGCAAAACATACCGGCCTAACAATCAGCAACATAACAAACGCTATATTTACTTGTTTTTTTACCTGACAAATTACCGGCTCTTTTATTTTTGAAATAATATGGGTACTTTTGCATAACAATCCTGAATAATAACTTGCTATTATTTCCTCGCAAAAAATCTAACGTACCATATGAAAAAACTTTACCCGGCCATTATAGCCCTGTGCATTGGCCCGGCCGCGTGGGGAGCCGATTTCTTTCTCACCGGTTATGAAAACAAATGGACTCTCGACGATGAATTCAAATTCGAACAGTCGGGCGATGTCTATTCCCTGCACCTCGACATGATAAATGCCGACAAATTCCCTTACGGATTCAAGATTGCCGAAAGCGCATGGTCGAGCCAATATGGCTCGACGGAGGACTTTCCTCTCGACAAAACTGCCAAATGCGTCGCGGGCGACGGCAACAATTTCTACCTCCCCGAATCCATAAAATCGATAACCGGCGCGACCATTGTCTTCGACAAGACCAATGCCGCAAATCCAACCCTCACGATCCGCCCCGACCTCTACCTCGCCGGCGCTATCAACAACTGGGCCAACACCAACGCCGACTACCGGTTTGCATATAACAACGGGATATATTCGCTTGCGCTCGAGAATCTCGACGGCGAATTCCGCATAGCCGCAGGAGTAAACGACCAAAACGACGACTGGCTTATAAACTATGGCGGAGCACAAAACATGTCGGCGGGCAATACCTACGACTGCATCGAAGGCTCCGGCAACAACATGAGCCTCGCCGACGGCTCAAAGGAGAACATAATACTGTCTTTCGACAAAGAGAACAAGACGCTCTCGGTGAGCCGTCCCGACACCGGAGCGTTTGCCAACGGCGTATTCCTTTCTTGCCCTGAAAACGAATGGTGGAGCAATCACCCCGACTACCGCTTCACCGAAAACGGCACAAAATACACCCTCCGCCTCGCATCGCTCCCATCGGAATTCAAGGTGGTGACATCAGGCTGGGAATACCAGCTGGGCATGGCCGGGGCTTTTGCTTTCGACAAACCGATGGCGTGCAGCAACTCCCACGGCAACAATTTCTCTCTCCCCGACGGCGTCACCGACGTGGCCGGCGCCACTCTGGTGCTCGACATTGCAAATATCGCCGCGCCCACGCTCACCGTGTCGCCCGACCTCTACCTCGCCGGAGAGGTCACAGGTTGGAGCAACACAAAAGAAGGCTATAAATTCGCCGAGAAAGACGGCATCTACACTCTTGCCCTGAAAGAACTCACGGGCGAGTTCCGCATTGCCGGAGGCACGACACCCGAGTGGCTCGTGAAATTCGGCGGAGCGAAAAACATGTCGAAAGGCAGCACCTACACTCTCGCCGCCAACTCCGACAATAATATGTCGCTCGCTTCCGGCTCCACTTCCGACGTGCTCCTGTCTTTCGACAAAGCAAACAGAACACTCACCGTCTCCGACATCAACACAGCCGGTTTCTCCGAAGGCCTGTACCTTGCCCTCGAAATCGACGGCACATGGTGGAGCAACCATCCCGACTACAAATTCTCAGAGAACAACGGCATATACACCCTCCATGTCGACGCGCTTCCCTCGGAATTTAAGGTGACTACTCCCGACTGGGAAAATCAGTTCGGCACCTCCGGAGCGCTTGTCTTCGGCCAGCCAATGTCGTGTACCGAAGGTTGGGGCGGAAACTTCACCCTTCCCGAAGGCGTCACAGCCGTGGCCGGAGCCACAATCACGGTGAATCTCACCAACATAGTGTCGCCCGTTATTACCGTGATGCCCGACCTCTACCTGGCCGGCGACATCAACTCCTGGCACAACAATGACGCCGAATACCGCTTTGCCGAAAGCGACGGCACCTACCGCCTGTCGGTGAAAGGCCTCACAGGCAAATTCCGCATCGCCGGCGGCACAAGCCCCGAATGGCCCCTGCAATACGGCGCACAGGAGAATATGAGCGTTGGAAACTCCTACACCTGCATCAAGGGCCAGGGCAACGACATGAGCCTCGCAGGCACCAACGACGTGACCCTTTCTTTCAATCCCGCCGACCTCAGCCTGGCCATTGCCGAATACAAGGCACCCTCCTCGGGCGTCGACTTCTACCTCGCTTTCGACGTAAACGGCGACGGCACCTGGTGGAGCGACCACCCCGACTACAAATTTACTGAAAGCAACGGCAGATACCGCCTTCACGTCGACGACCTCCCCTCGGAATTCAAAATCACCACTGCCGACTGGGGCACGCAGTATGGCTCCAACTCCGCTTTCGTATTCGGCAAAGCCATGACCTGCGTAGAAGGCCACGGAGGCAATTTCGTTCGCCCCTCCGAATATACAACAATAGCCGGCGCCCTCATCACTCTCGACCTCAGCGGCAACATTCCCTCCGTCACCGTAATCCCCGACCTCTACCTGGCCGGCGACCTCACCGACTGGAGCAACACCAATTCTGCCTACCGGTTCACGGAAAACAACGGCATATACACCCTCGCCGTGGGCGAACTCTACGATAAATTCCGCATTGCCGGAGGCACTGCCCCTGAATGGGCCGTAAACTTCGGCGGAGCGCAAGACATGGAAATAGGCCGCACCTACGACTGCATCGAAGGCTCCGGCAACGACATGACCGTGGCCGGAGGCTCAATCCGCAACGCCATGCTCACCTTCGACTACAACGCACGGAAACTCACCATCGGCTCCATCTCTACCGAGGGAGCCAAGGACGGCCTCTACCTCGCCGGCACAATCAACAACTGGGCCAGCGACAACGCCTCCTACCGCTTCACCGAGAACGGCGGCATCTACACCCTCACCGTGCCCCGCCTCTCGGGCGAGTTCAAAATCGTGACCAAGGACTGGAGCCTGCAATTCGGTTGCGACTCCAAAATCGAATACGGACACGAATACTCGTGCTTCCACACATCCAGCGGCAGCAACATCTCGCTCGCCGACAACGTTGGCATCGACGTAGTGCTCACGTTCGACCTCGAGAACATGATTCTTACCGCCGACGGCGTGCCCACGCTCTACCTTGTGGGCGATTTCAACAACTGGACCGTGTCGCCGCTCTACGCCTTCGGCTACGACAACGGAGTGTACACCCTCAAAACCTCCGATTTCAGCGGAGCCTTCAAGGTGGTCACAGCCGACAATGCCATACAGTTCGGCACCCATTCCGGATTCAACCTCGACCTTGGCCGAGAATACGCCCTTACTGATTCAGGAGCCGACATGAACTTCGGCGGACTGCCGTCGCGCGCCTCCTCTCGCGTGAAAATCACCGTCCGCGCCAACGGCACTCCAACCTCCGGCATCGTCTCCGGCATCGAGGACGTAGAAGCATCCGGCTCCAGTGCCTCCACAGAATACTACAACCTCCAGGGCGTGCGCGTCTACAACCCCGCCAACGGCTTCTATATCAAACGCACAGGTTCTGAAATTGAAAAAATCTTCGTAAAATAAGCCATGAGAATTACCATATCAATCGCCGCCATCGCTGCTTGCGCCATCGCCGCCACGGCTCAGATTTCACGTTTTCCAAACCCTACAATCAAAATCGAGCACGACGACACGCAAGGCACCGTAACATCATATCTCGTGTCCGACAACGGCTCCAACCGCATGACCCGGTCTACAATCGAACTCAACAACAACGCCGGCGCAGTCGACGGCACCATCTCCCTCAACCCCTCCGACATCCGCCAGGAAATCGACGGTTTCGGCTTCGCCATAACCAGTGCTGTGGGATATAACATGCTGAAAATGAACGCCGACCAGCGCCGCAGCCTCCTCACGCAAATCTTCTCGCGCGACCACGGCTACGGATGCTCCTACGTGCGAGTGCCCATCGGCACAAGCGACTTTGCCCTCAGCGAATACACCTGCTGCGACACCCCCGGAATCCAAAACTTCGCGCTCCACCGCGAGGACACCGAATACATCATCCCCATCCTCAAAGAAATCATCGCCATCAACCCCTCCGTGAAAATCATTTCCGCACCCTGGACGGCTCCCCTGTGGATGAAAACCAACGGGCAATGGACATCAGGCAACCTCAAACGCGAGTGTTACCAGGACTACGCCACCTACTTCGTGAAGTGGATACAAGCCTTCCGCTCGCACGGCATCGACATCTACGGCCTTACACCGCAGAACGAGCCTCTCAACCGGGGAAACTCCGCCTCAATGTTCATGGGATGGGACGAACAGCGCGACTTCGTGAAAACCGCCCTCGGCCCCGCCTTCCGCCGCGCCGGAATCACAACCAAAATCTACGCCTACGACCACAACTATAATTACGACAACATCTCCGACCAGCAGCATTACCCCACCAAAATCTACAACGACGCCGAGGCCGCGCAATACTTCGCCGGAGCGGCATACCACAACTACGGCGGCGACGCCTCCGAAATGACATATGTCCACAACGCCCACCCCGACAAAGAACTCATCTTCACCGAGTGGACCGCCGGCACATGGTCGTGGCCCGGCGTAGGCATCAACGCCGTTACCACCGACGCCAAAGCCCTTATCTTCAACGTTGTCAAAAACTGGGGGCGCGGCGCCCTGGTGTGGAACCTCTTGCTCGACAGCGACCGCGGCCCCTACCGCCCGGGCGGCTGCTCCACCGGCAACGGCGCAATCGACATAAGCAAATCCGACTACTCCTCGCTCACCTACAACTCCTTCTACTACGTGATGTGCATCGCGGCCTCCGCCGTAAGCGAAGGGGCGCACTACATCACAGCCAATGGAGGAGCCAACGGCATCGACTGCGTAGCCTTCCGAAACACCGACGGCGGCTACGGCATGGTAGTGCTC
>CANRZQ010000026.1 GCA_947644475.1 uncultured Muribaculaceae bacterium | reverse complement strand
CCCCAAGGCTTCCGGCTTGCCGACCTGCGCGAGGCATACTCTCATGGATATTCCCCTTCGATGACCGACGACGCCTCCGTGTGGCAGACAGCCGGCCTGCCCTCCCCCGCTCTCGTGGAAGGCTCGCCCCTCAACATCAAAATCACCCACCCGCGCGACATCGACATCGCCGACCTTTTCCTCAACAGATAAACTACCCAGCCAAGAAAACATGGTAAAGCATATTGTAACATTCAAACTTACCGGCACCGACGCCGAACGCGCCGAAGTTGCCGCCCGTTTCAAAGCCGCCCTCGATGCTCTTCCCGGCCAGATCGACGTACTGGAAAGCATAGAAGTAGGTATAAACGAAAATCCGGCCGAGCAGTGGGACGTAGTGCTCACGGCTGTTGTGCCCACAATGGCAGACGTGGAAATCTACGCCAAGCATCCCGCCCATGTCGCCGCTGCCGCCCTCCTCGCCGGCCACAAGGCCGACCGCGCCTGCGTCGACTACAATTTCTAACTACTAATTACTAATTACAAATGACGAATGACCAACTATTGCCTGAGTGGTAATAGTTGGTCATTCGTCATTTGTAATTAGTAAATCTTCTTAGATTGCCTTTTCGCGGAACAGACGCTCCGACAGGCGTTTGAGCGCCTCGACTTTGTCCTCACGGCGCACAAGCATTGAGATATTGTAATTAGAGCCGCCATAAGAAATCATGCGCACAGGGATGTCGCGCAGAGCCTCCACGGCAGCCGCCTCAAATCCGCGGTTGTGCCATTCGAGGTCGCCTACCACGCAGATTATCACCATGTCGGAATCGACAGTGACGGTGCCGAAGCGTTTAAGGTCATCGACAATATTGGCAAGATAACGGTCGTTGTCGATTGTCACGGTTACGCCCACCTCCGAAGTGGCAATCATGTCGATTGAAGTGTGGTAGGTGTCGAATATCTCGAAAACCTTATGAAGGAAGCCGTAGGCGAGCAGCATGCGGCCGCTCTTGATTTTTATGGCCGTGATATTATCCTTAGCCGCCACAGCCTTGATGGTGTGGGTGGGCGGGATGTTGCAGATAAGAGTGCCCGGAGCGTCGGGCTGCATCGTGTTGAGCAGACGCACGGGGATGTCGTGCAGTTTGGCCGGGAGCACACACGAGGGATGAAGTATTTTCGCGCCAAAATAGGCCAGTTCGGCCGCCTCCTCGAAATGAAGCACCGACACGGGCTTCGTGCCTTCTACAAAACGCGGGTCGTTGTTGTGCATGCCGTCGATGTCGGTCCATATCTGCACCTCGCGGGCCTCAATCACCGCCCCGATTATCGATGCCGTGTAATCCGAACCGCCACGGCGAAGATTGTCGACCTCCCCCTTGTAGTTGCGGCAGATATATCCTTCGGTTATGAAAATCTCGGCTGAGGGTTCCGATTCTATCATGCGGTTGATGCGCATGTCGATATAGTTCATGTCAGGCTCTCCGCCTTCGAGAGTGCGCATATATTCCAGAGCAGGAAGCACAACCGATTTCACACCGAGCGAACGGAGATAAATGTCCATAAGCGCTGTCGACATCAGCTCGCCCTGAGCGAGAATCTCGCGCTCGTCGGCAGAGGAAAAGGTGCGGTTGAAGGTGTACCTTATCAAGTCGAAGTTTTTCGACACACGTTTCAACGCATCCACGGCGGCAGATGTGTCGTGGGCGAAAAGTTCGTCGATGGTCTGGCGATAGCGCAACTCGAGGTTGTTGGTCGTCTCCTGCGCTCCGGGCACATTCCCCTTATTAAGGTAATCGGCAATCTCCACCAAGGTGTTTGTCACTCCGGCCATAGCCGACAGCACCACGATATTACGCCCGCGCTCCATCACAAGCGAGGCTACATTCTTGATGTTCTTGGCGGAGCCGACAGACGTTCCGCCGAATTTCAGCACTTTCATTACTTATCTAAATTTTGCCTGCAAAGTTACTATTTTTAATGAAATTTTCCGTAAAATTCATTAAAAATCACTACCTTTGCCCGAAATTTGCACATTATGCCCAAATTTTTATACTTAATATTGACGATAACTTTCTGCATTTGCGGCATCCCCGGCGCCAATGCTTTCGATCTCGGCACCGACTCTCTGGTCTCGAAGGAAGAGAAAATCGAGGAGTTCCGCCGCGAATTAAAGCAAATTTCCTTTATTCCAAAAGGACAGTGGATCACGGGTGTGAGTGTAAGTTATTCGCAATCAGACCAGGACAATTACAAGTTTCTTATTATCGAGAAACTCAACGGCGACACTTATTCGTTTAAAGTAAGCCCTATGGTGCTCTATGCCTTCAAGGACAACCTTGCCCTGGGCGGACGCCTCGCCTACCAGCGACAGCGGACGCGCCTCAACAGCGCAAGCATAAAAATCGACTCGGAGACCGACTACGACATCGAGAATCTTTTCTCAATATCGCACACCTACTCGGCCACGGCGGCATTCCGCAACTACATCAGTTTCGGCACAAGCACCCGTTTCGGCATGTTCAACGAAGTGCAGATGCAATTCTCCGGCGGCCAGTCGAAACTCTGCAACGGAGCGGGCGACGATCTCACCGGCACCTACGAACGCTCGTTCGGGATCGACGTGGGCCTGGCTCCCGGCATGATCATGTTCCTCAACAACTATTCGGCCATCGAAGTGAATGTGGGCGTGCTCGGATTCAGTTACTCCCACACAAAATCGACCACCGACCAAGTGTATGTCGCCAACCGCAACATGCGCTCGGCCAACTTCAAGATAAACCTGTTCTCAATCACCTTCGGGGTGGCTTTCTACTTGTAGCATGATGAAAAATATAATACATATTATATGTGTATGCGCCGCCCTGCTTGTTCCCGTTTTCGCCGGTGCGCAAATTGTCCGCAAGGACTCTGTGCCGCTGCACTGGGCCGAGAATAACAAGAAAGTGATTGTCGACGGCGACACCGTGTCGATGATTATCCCCGAACGCAACTACGGACGCTACGACCGAGGCCTGTTCAACTATCTCTACCTTCCCAAAGGCGACTGGGCATTCGGATTCACCGCATCCTACGGTGAACTCAACACCGACGATGTGCAAGTGCTCTCGATGCTGAAAAATGTCGACTTCGCCGGCAAGATGTACTCGCTGAAACCATCCATCTCCTACCTTTTCCGCAACAACCAGTCGATAGGCATGCGTCTCAACTATACCCGTGGCACCGCCGACCTCAAAAGCCTTGCCGTCGACATCGACGACGACATGAATTTCGCGCTCCACGACGTGAGCTACTATCAGCAGACCTACGAGGTGGCGGCTTTCTACCGCAACTATGTGGGACTCGGCATGGAGAAACGCTTTGCCGTGTTCAACGAGGTGTCGCTCGACATGGGCGCCGGCTCGTCGCGCTTCAAACGATACTACGCCGACGAACTTTTCGACACCCGCACCAACATAACCACCGTAAGCCTCAATTTCAGTCCCGGCCTCTGCGTTTTTATCCAGGATTATGTGGCATTTAATGTGTCGTTCGGCGTATTCGGCCTGAAAGTGCGCAATGAGAAGCAAAACACCAATGGCGTCGACGAAGGGTCGCGCACCACTTCCGGCGCAAATTTCCGCTTCAACATCTTCAACATAAATTTCGGACTCATGGTAGTAATCTAATTAATTATGAACCGAAAGACAACAACCATCCTCATCCTTCTGCCGACAATGCTGTGCGCCCTCTTTGCAGGATGCATCCGCAACGACATACCCTACCCCCGCATCCAGGCCAATTTCACCTCCATATCGGCAGCCGGCCAAAGCCGCGACGCCCTGATTGATTCCGCAGCACGCATTGCCACACTGTATCTCCCCGAGGAGGCGAACATCTTCGACGTAAAAATCGACAGCTACACCCTTACGCCGCAATCGGAAATCGTGTCGGGCGATATCGACGGTGGCATCGACCTTTCTTCCGACTTTCCCGTCACTCTCCGCCTTTACCAGGACTATCTCTGGAAGATACGCGGCGTGCAGGACATCGAACGCTATTTTTCTGTCGCCAACCAAGTCGGCTCATCGGTAATCGACGTGCCGGGGCGCCGCGTCGTGGCCACGGTGACAGACAAGACTAATATCGCATCGCTTGAAGTCACGGCATGCAAACTCGGGCCGTCAGTAGCATCATACACCCCCGACATCGCCGGCCAACGCGTCGACTTCCGAAAGCCGGTGGTGATAAACGTGGAGTTTCACGGCCACATCGAACGCTGGACCATATATATCGAAAAAACCGCCTCTTCGGTAACAACCACCCGCGTCGACGCATGGACATGCGTGGCATGGGTCTACGGCGAGGCCGAGGCCGGCAAGGCCAACACCGTGCAGTACCGCCTCGACGGCGACGACGAATGGATAAATGTGCCCGACTCCTGGGTGACACATTCGGGCGGCTCGTTCTGCGGACGCCTCGTCTGCCTGTCGCCGCTCACCACCTATGAGGCACGCGCAGTCTCCGGCAACGAATATGGCGAGGCCATAAAATTCACCACCGGAGCATCGCTGCAACTGCCAAACAGCAACTTCGACTCCTGGTGGCTCGACGGCAAGGTATGGAATCCCTGGGCCGAAGGCGGCGAGCAATACTGGGACACCGGCAACAAAGGCGCCACAACTCTCGGTCCGTCAAACACCCAGCCCACCGACGACACGCCCACCGGCTCGGGACGCGCCGCACGCCTCGAAACCAAGTTTGTGGGCATCGGCATGCTCGGCAAACTTGCCGCAGGCAACCTTTTCGCCGGAAAATACGTGCGCACCGACGGCACTAACGGTATCCTCGATTTCGGCCACCCGTTTACCAACCGCCCGACCGGGCTTTCCGGCTACATGAAATATACAACCGCTCCAATATCATCTGTCACTTCCGGATTTGAAAATCTCAAAGGCCGCCCCGACACATGCATCATATGGTGCGCCCTTATCGACGCCGACAGCCCATTCCAGATCCGCACAAACCCCAAGGACCGCAATCTCTTCGACCCCGAAGCCGACAACGTGATAGCATATGGCAAATACGAAACAGGCTCCGACGTGCCGGCATATGTGCCTTTCCACTTCGACCTCGTGTATAAAGACACGCAACGCGTGCCCAAATATATTCTCGTTACATGCTCTGCATCGAAATACGGCGACTACTTCACCGGCGGCAACGGAGCAATCCTCTTCATCGACGATTTCGAACTCACCTATGATTATTAGAAAACCCACCATTGCTCGTTTTTTACTTACTGTCGCACTAATTTGCAACGCGGCAAGCATCTCCGCTATTGAGACGGCCGACCTCATTCCTGAAATACACGGCACATTCCGCGGACGATTCGAATACGAGCCCGAATCGGAAATGCAACGCTTTCAGGTGCGCAACGCCCGTGTCAGCGTAAGCGGACAGATAGCCGACCCTATCGGATATTTCTTTCAGGCCGACTTCTGCGACCAAGGCAAATTCAAGATGCTCGACGCCTATGGCAGGCTTGCCCCCGACTCCCGTTGGAAGATAATGGTGGGGCAGATGCGCATCCCGTTCAGCATCGACGCCTCGCGCCTTCCACACGCATATATATTTGCCAACCGGTCGTTCATAGGCAAGTACACTTCCAATTTCCGCGGCGTAGGCGCGAAATTCTCATACTCGCCCGAGAAGACTCCTCTATATATTGAGGCCGGACTGTTCAACACCGCCACAATGGCCAACCACGACACATGGCAGACTTCGGTCTCGGCCGGAGCGAAAGCACGTTACACTTTCGGAGGATGCCTCGCCGCCGAAGTCGGATTCGAGTCGCTCGTGCCCGACTCCATCCGCTGGAACGCATTCGACGTATCCCTGTCTTATCAAACCGACAGATGGCTCATCGAAGGCGAATACGTCAACAAACATTACTCCAATTCCGCTCATTCCACCTGTCATGCCTACAATTTCATGGGCCAATACTCCATGCCCGTGAAGGCAGGCATATTCAACCGGCTCGCATTCCAGGCCCGATTCGACGGCATGACCGACCATTCCGACGGCTACCGCGACGAAAACCGGCGCCTCGTCACCACACAGCCTCGCCGCAACCGCCTCACCATCGGCTCGACACTCGCCTACCTCCGGGCAAAAGTGCGTTGCGAGATCCGGCTCAATTACGAACAATATTTCTATCCGTCCCACACCGACGTAGCCGAAGGCAACAATTCGAAACTCGTCGCCGAATTAGTGATACGATTCTGATGACAGCCCCCCAACCTCATACCGTCTCCTTGCCGTGCGGCAAGGTCTTCTACACCAAATCCGGCTCCGGACCCGACATGATTCTGCTTCATGGCTGGGGCTGCAACAACACCACGCTTGAATCGGTGCGCCGCACCGCCGCCCTCACCCACACCGTCTACAACCTTGATTTTCCCGGCTTCGGCTCATCGCCGGAACCAGCGGAAATATGGTCGGTATTCGACTACGCCACGATGCTCGAGCAGTTTATCGCAGCCACAGGCATAAAACGCCCCGTGCTGCTCGGCCACTCTTTCGGCGGACGTGTGAGCATCATCTACGCATCGGCCCATCACGATGTGGAGAAAGTTGTGCTCGTCGACTCCGCCGGAGTGCGCAATCCCCTGCCCCTCCGCAAGCGAATGAAAGTAGCAGCCTTCAAGGCTGCAAAAAAAATAGCCCCTGTCATTTTAGGCAAAACAAAAGGCGCCGAATTCATCGACCGTTGGCGCGGCTCCGCCGGCTCCGCCGACTATCGTGCCGCCTCGCCCAAAATGCGCGCAATCATGTCGAAAGTCATCGCTCAGGACCTGCGCCACCTCATGCCGGCAATCACAGCCCCCACATTATTGATATGGGGCGAGCACGACGACGCAACCCCCGTGGCCGACGCACACAAAATGGAAGCCCTCATCCCCGGCTCGGGCCTGGTAGTGCTTCCCGGCGACCACTACTCATTTCTCCGCTCGCCGGCACAGTTTGCAGCCGTCCTGTCGTCATTTCTCGCCTCCTGACACTGCTATCCGGCAGCCAAAAACACCCCACTTTAAGCATCGATTACATTTTTTAACAAGATTACGAGGCCCGAATACCGCCTTTTTCTCCAAAATCATAGGCATTTCGACCAAACACACCAATTTAATTCAATAAAAATTTCCATAATTCAACATTTATACGTACCTTTGCAGAGCAAAATTTGATTACTAATTCAATAAACCTAATCACTATGTCTGAAATTGCAGATCGCGTAAAAGCTATCATCGTCGACACTCTCAGCGTGGACGAAGCCTCCGTAAAACCCGAAGCAACCTTCGCTGACCTCGGCGCCGACTCACTCGACACCGTTGACATCATCATGAAATTCGAAAAAGAATTCGATATCAAAATCGCTGACGACGAAGCTGAAAAAATCGGCACAGTAGGCGACGCTATCGCCTTCGTTGAAGCTGCTAAAAAATAATTTCCCATCGGGAAAATCATTCTGAAATCCATATTCATTGATTCATAATTCATAATTTGCATCCGCATTATTATGAATTATGAATTATGAATTGTGGTATTTTAGAAACTTATCTTTTAACACCCCCTCTTTCACGTATATTATATGGAATTAAAAAGAGTAGTGGTAACCGGTCTCGGTGTAATATCCCCCCTTGGCAATGATGCCGCTTCCACTTGGGAAGCAGCCAAACAAGGCAAGAGCGGTGCCGGCCCCATAACCCACTTCGATGCCTCGCTCTTCAAGACCCAATTCGCCTGCGAAGTAAAAAATTTCAAGGCGTCTGAACACTTCGACCGCCGCAAGGAACGCCAGCTCGACCTCTATGCGCAGTATGCCCTCGTGGCCGCCCGCCAGGCCGTTGCTGATGCAGAACTCGACAGCGAAGGTATCAACAAAGATCGCGTTGGCGTGATTGTCGCTGCCGGTATCGGCGGTCTCCACACTTTCGAGGAAGAGGCCGGAGAATATGCCGTTAACGCTGAAAAAGGTCCCCGTTACAGCCCATTCTTCATCCCCAAGATGATTGCCGACATCGCTTCCGGACACATCTCGATGGAATATGGCTTCCACGGACCCAACTACGGCGTGGTTTCGGCTTGCGCGTCCTCTAACAACGCAATTATCGACGCGTTCAACCTCATACGCCTCGGCAAAGCCGACGCTATCATCACCGGTGGCGCCGAAGCAGCAATCTATCCCGCAGGTGTGGGCGGCTTCAACTCGATGCACGCGCTCTCTACCCGCAACGACTCACCCGAAACCGCTTCCCGCCCCTTCTCCAAGTCGCGCGACGGTTTTGTGATGGGCGAAGGTTCGGCTGTCCTCATCCTCGAGGAACTCGAACATGCAAAAGCCCGCGGCGCTAAAATCTACGCCGAAGTAGCCGGCGGCGGCATGTCGGCCGATGCTCACCACATCTCCGCAACTCATCCCGAAGGCCTCGGCGCAATCCTCTCCATGAAGAATGCACTCGAAGACGCAGGCATGACTGTTGCCGACATCGACTACGTCAACGTCCATGGCACATCAACCCCCGTGGGCGACATCTCAGAAGTCAAGGCCATCATGAAACTTTTCGGTGACGATGCCTACCGCATCAACATCTCATCGACAAAATCAATGACCGGCCACCTCCTCGGCGCCACCGGCGCAATCGAAGCATTCTTCTCCGTCAAGGCTATCCAGGACGGCATCGTGCCTCCCACCATCAACCACGAAGAAGGCGACGAAGACGAGGAAATCGACTACAAACTCAACTTCACATTCAACAAAGCACAGGAACGCCCCGTGCGCGCTGCCCTCTCGAACGCCTTCGGCTTCGGCGGTCACAACGCCACAGTAATCCTCAAACAATACAAAGATTAAACCGTTCCCGTAGAAATACTCAAAAAGGCTTCTGTCCATGTCAGGCAGAAGCCTTTTTTTATGCCACCAGCCATCCATTCCCACGCATGCCCTATCAGCAGAAGCGGCAGAGCCGCTTAATACGAGGGTGTGTCAAAATACCAAAGGTAGGGACGTACGGCCCGTGCGTCCGGAAATCTATATTGATATTTATTTAACAATCAATTGTTTATCTAAGGACGCACGAACCGTGCAATGCGGTTCAAATAACCTATTGCTAAGGAGAAGAAGCGCGTATGCGCTTCAAGAAAGTAGCCGGGGGTGGAGCGACAGCGTAACCCCCGGTATGCGTATTGAAATCATATGTGGCATTGGAGCGAGCGACAGCGTAGCGTTCTACACCACGGTTGGCATAGCCGAACGCTCCGGCCGGCCTACGCTCCAAAACCCCGGTTACCGGCAACCTTTTTCCGTGGGTTACGGTCGTTGCTTCGCCACTCCCTCACCCACGGCTACGTTTTTGAATCGCTACGCGATTCTGTGATATGCCCTTATTTGAACCGCATTGCACGAACCGTGCGGCCCTACAATCTTGGCATAAACAGCCTTTTTTGACACACCCACGTATTCTACCGCGCTGCTGTCCATCTGTCTCAATCAATAATACACACCTTCATTACGGCAGAAGCGGCAGAGCCGCTTAATACGGTAGGCATGGGCGAAAGCCCATGTTATGATGCGTTGTTGTTATTCGACTGCGGCCGCAGTCGAACCTCCGCGATGCATTAGAAACACGGGCTTTCGCCCGTGCCTACCTTATTTGACCGCGTTGCGGTCATCCTGTTTTAATCAATAAGTGTGTCATAAAAATGAATTAACGTATACAAAATTGTCGCAGAGCGACAATCTCCATGGTAACCCCCGGCTTCAAGCCGTGGGTGGGATGCGTGAATGTATCAACGGGTGGTGTGGCGGAGCCACACCTTGGCTGTCATGCGTATATCCCCCCACGGCTGAAGCCGGGGGTTACCTGAGAGACTGTGGCTCTGCCACAGCCGAGGGTGCATATATTGATTTCTGAATGTATTAACTATATTTTGGGAGATACTTAATGCACCGGAATTACAGCCTTATGCCCATTTTTCCGGTTTTCTCTTAATTTTCGTTAAATACTAAAATTTGCAAAATATTTGTCCGAATAAAATAAATTGAGTATCTTTGCGTTCACCAATAATTTCAACCATCATTTTACACATATTTTTTCTCATCATTCACCCCTAATTCACTTATTGCCTATTGCACAGCTCTACTCTAATCGTAAACCAAGAATAGAATGCAACAATTATCCAGGCTCACCGACGACCAATTGGTGGCTTCCTATGCCAAAGGCAACAACGCTGCTTTCGATATGCTGCTCTCTCGTCATCAGGAAAAGGTACACAACTACATTTTTCATATGGTGAAGGATGAAGACCTTGCCGAAGACATCTTCCAAGAAACTTTTGTCAAAGCCATAACCACCATTCGACAGAACCGTTACAGCGGCGACGGTAAATTTTCCGCATGGATCACCCGTATCGCCCACAACCTGATTATCGACCACTTCCGGCAGGCACAAGGCTTTTCCACCGTGTCGACCGACAACGCCGAGGCCAACGTGCTCAACCGGCGCGACCTCTCCGAAGGCTCTATCGAAGACGACATGATTGAATCTCAAATTCTTTCCGACGTTAAAAACCTTGTCCTCAACCTCCCGGCCGACCAGAAAGCCGTGGTGGAAATGCGCTTCTACGAAAATATGTCGTTTAAGGAAATCGCACAGCGCACAGGCGTGAGCATAAACACCGCTCTCGGACGCATGCGCTACGCAATTCTCAATATGCGACGCCGCGCAAAGGAAGCCAACATTGCATTGTCGATATAACGATAGCCGATGCCTCGGCGCAAAACGCGCCGGGTATCACGTTTAAAACTTCTTTTTATTTCATTTTGGATTCCATAGGTAAATTCATAACGCAAATAGCCGATTTCCTGGGCGGATATCCCCTCTTCTTCCTTCTCATCGGAGGCGGCCTCTACATGTTTCTGCGGTCGGGCATGGTATCGCTCCGCCGTCTGCCTCATGCAGTAAAGGCCCTTAGAGAAAAATCCGACGCCGCCAATGGCCAGATTTCCTCGGTGCAGGCTCTCGCTTCGGTAGTGGCAGCCACCGTAGGGCTTGGAAATATCGCCGGCGTGGCCATTGCCCTGGTAATGGGCGGCCCGGGAGCCATCTTCTGGATGTGGGTAAGCGCCATCGTGGGCATGTCCACAAAATTTCACGAGGGTGTCCTCGCCATCATGTACAAAGGCCGTGGCTCCGACGGCCGGCCGCAGGGCGGCCCGATGTATATAATTGAGAACGGCCTCGGACAACGCTGGAAGCCGCTCGCCGTGTTCTTTGCCATTGCCGGCATGTTCGGCACGCTTTGCATTATGAACGCCAACCAGCTCACAGAGGCTTTCATGTCGGTATTCACCACCCCGGAAGGCGTGGCCTCGTCGGCCGCCCTTTCGTCGATTGGCTCTGCCATCAGCCTCGACAACGAACATGTGTTCCGCCTGCTGTTCGGCATCACGATTGCACTTGTGGTGTCGATGGTCGTGCTCCGCGGCATCACACGCATTGCCCGCGTGGCATCTGTGCTGGTGCCCTTCATGGTAGGCATCTATTTCGTGATGGTGCTATATATTATCATAACGAATATTACAGAAGTTCCGGCTGTGATTCAGCGCATATTTTCCGAAGCCTTCAATCTCAGGGCCGGATTCGGAGCCTTCGCCGGCATAGCCATCATAGGCGCACGCCGCGCAGCACTGGTCAACGACGCCGGCATCGGCACAGCCTCAATCATGCACGGAGCCTCGCGCAACGACAGCCCCGTACGCGAGGGACTCATCGCCATGCTCGGCCCGAGCATCGACTCCGGACTGGTGTGCACCCTCACAGCCATAGCCCTGCTCCTGTGCGGCAATATCGATGTAGAGGGCGTAAAAGGCCTGCAAGTAGCCATGGAAGCCTTCGCCAAAGGCATTCCCGGAGGTGAATACATGCTCATGGCCGTGGTGATATGCTTCGCCTTGTCGTCGATGTTCTCCTACTCTTTTTACGGAACACGATGCGCCGCCTACCTTTTCGGCGAACACCGCGCTAAATACTACACCTGGGCATTCATTGCCACACTCGTCATTTTCGCAATCATCCCCCTGGAAGCCGCCGTCGGGCTGTGCGACCTGTTCTACGCCCTCATGGCCATACCCACAATGATTGCCCTTATCGCGCTTTCAGGAAAAGTGCGCGACGCCGTCCGAGAATATTTCAGCAAAAACAAACAACCCGTAAAATAATAAAATCCGGCCATGTTGAACTTCATAGCAAGCCACATTATCTGGGACGCCGACCCGATGCTGTTCGAGTTCACGATTCCTAACGTAAATCTCTACATTTTTTATTTCATCCTCGCCTTTGTGCTGTTCTGCCTGCCTTATTGCATGGACGTATTCTTTGGCGACGAAGACGAAAATGACTCGCACGCCGGGAACAAAAAAATCTCGTCGCTGCTGTGGAAAATAATGGCGGCCGGCGTAGGCATAAGCATCATCACCATGCTGCTCATCGGTCGATTCGGCCAGCCGGGATGGTCGCTTGCCTCGCGTTATCTTGTATATTTCATCGTAATATACATTGTGGCCGGATTCTTCTTCTCAGAAGACAATAATAAAAAACATGCCGCCACTTTCGACCTCAAACAAATCGGAAGCATAATTCTCCCCCCCGTCGTGGCCGCCCTCGCGTTTGGCGTGCTCCTCAAAATCACATTCGGCCTAACAATGACCCAGATGTGGGAAATGACCGGAGTATCGTTTGTGGCCGCGTTCCTATGCACAAAGTTCACACTCGACACTCCCTCGCAAATCGAGGAGATTTCTGCCACGCCCCGCCCTGCGGCCAAACCTGCCGACAAGCGCAAGGCTGTTGAGAAAAAAGTCGCCGTAAAATACTGCATTGCTGCCGTGGCCGCACTGCTCCTTATCTCCTTTACCGTAAAAATCGGGGCGCTGCCATACATTCCATTCGAAAGCCACACCGACCTACCCGTCTCCGTGCGATGGTACGGGCTGATGTTCGCCGTAGGATTCCTTATCGGCACCGATATCGTGACACGCATGTTCCGCCACGAGGGCGCTCCCGAAAAATGGGTGGGCTATCTGCTTCTTTTCGTGATAGTGGCCACAATAGTGGGCGCACGCCTCGGACACGTATTTTTCTACGAATGGGACTACTATTCGCAGCATACCGACAAGATTATCGCTTTCTGGGAAGGAGGCCTCGCCAGCCATGGCGGCACCGTGGCAATCATCATCGCCGTATACATCTTCTCATACATGATTACGTGTCGAAGCCCGATGTGGACATTCGACCGCCTCGTTGTCCCGATAGCCCTTGTGGGCGCGATGATACGCATAGGCAACCTTATGAACTCCGAAATCTTCGGCCATGCCACCGACCTGCCCTGGGGATTTATGTTCCTGCGCTCGTCCGAATGGCAGCAAGCGTATGCCACAGTGGCATGTCATCCCACGCAGATTTATGAATCGCTTGCCTACCTTGTCCTGTTTGGCGTGCTCATGTGGATGTATTGGAAGAAAAATGCCGAGAATCGTCCCGGCCTTATCTTTGGTGTATTCCTTACATGGCTTTTCACCGCCCGCCTGCTTATCGAGTTCCTTAAAAATCCGCAGGTCGCTTTCGAAGAGACCATGATTCTAAACATGGGACAATTGCTCAGCCTTCCCTTCATCGCAGCAGGCATCTACATGATTGTCCAGGCCATTCGCCGCCCGGCGGTGCCGGTGAAGTTTGGAAGCGGGGAAGCGTAGAAGTGGGGAAGATCTTCCCCAACTCCCCAACTCCCCCCCTACTTCCGCTCTATAATGCGCGAGGCAAGCAAGTCGGCGGAATAGATTATAGGCACGAGGGCGCGGTCGTTGGCTCCGTCGTAAAGGCGCATCTCCTCACCTGAGTTGAAGTTCAGCCCCCATGGGCCCATATGCCATCGTATGGCAAGCATCTCCTCGTCGGTGAGTTCGAGCGGCGTGTTATAAAGCAGCATTATCAGCGACTTCTCGCCGTGTCCAATTGGCAGAGGAGAATCCACAGCCTTGAATCCCATATAAGTCTCGTCCTGTCCGAGTTCGTTTTTGCGCCGGCGGGGCGATTTTTCATAACTGTCGGTCTTGCACACATCGTGAAGGAGCGATGCTATTATCACATTCTCCCGTTTCACTTCATAAGCAAGGTCGGGATTCACGGTCTTCATGGCTTCCCAAATGGCAAGAGCCGCATTGCAAGTATTTACAGAATGAGCCACAAGGCCACCCTCACATGCCAGATGATGCACAGCCGAGGCCGGAGCCTTGAAAAAACCGGCCTTGCCGAGATATTCTATCACATCCTCAACCCCCTCACGGGCGGTAGAGCGCAGAAGTTCGCAAAATTGTTCCTGATAGTCAGCCATAATAAATATTAATTAGTATTGTAGGAACACTCATCGCGGAGCGCTTTGCCAAAGGCAAAGAACCCTCCGGCTTGTGTTTGTATCCATGATTAGTAAAGTTTCAGCCGTCCGTCGGCCAGTGCCTCCTCACGCAACGACGACAATATTGTAGCCTCCAGACGCCTGCGGTGTTCAAATCTCAGACGCTCCTCGATAGCCGGGGCTGCCGCATCGAGAGGCATGCCGGCGCCTGTGGGCAGGTAGTCGGATATAGAGAGGATATAGGTAAAGCCTCCGCTGCTGAAATCGATATTTTTGTTTGCCCGGATGAAATCGTCCGGGGAGTCTCCCATCGGCATCGGTATACGCGACTCTATCTGCTCCCAGTCGATCCAACGGTCGCGGAAATAATCATAATGCACAGCCGCCTGAAGCGACACCTTTTCAAGACGGTCGATGTCGTCGGCCCGTGTCGAGCGGCAGAGCCGGCGAATCTCGGAAAGATTCTTAGCGTCGTCGGGCACTTTAAGATATATGCCCTTCACCATAGGACGCGAAAGCACAAAGTCCTTGGGATTGGCATCATAATAAGCCTTGACAGTGTCTTCGCCAAACACCGGCGCAGGCATAGACTCGGCGCGCAGTAGCGTGTACTTGCGCAACACGAGTTCGCGGCGGTAGCGGTCGACCATCTCATCGATCTCGCGCATGTCCACCTCCTCGGCGGCAATCCGGCTCACCAGCCGAGCGTCAATCCACGAATTCACGTAAGCCGTGGCAAATTTCACACTGTCGTCGGCCGACAGTCCGCCCGGCATCGCGCTGCGGAGTTCTGAGCGTGTGAGATGGCTCTTACCCACCGATGCAATCACATCGGGCGGCAGCACAGACGCATCATCGGCTCCGGAGCAGCCCCACATGAGGGCGGCCACGGAGCCGATGGCTACGAAACAGCGAAAAATATTCTGTTTCACTATTTTATTTTACTTTTTTGAGTATCTTCTTGTTTATCTTCACCGGATATTTTTCACGCAGAGCCTTCACCCAGTTCTGTTCGAGTTGAGTCTGATAGTCGGTGACGACAGCACCGCGCACGTCAGATGCCTCACGAGGCTGGTCGATAACCTGCGGACGGAATGCGAAATAAGAATCCCAGCGGTTGTTCTTGGCTTCGGGGCGTTCGCCGCCAAAACCGAGATAGTCGGTGATGGCGTTCTCGCCCTTGGCGGCAATCACGCGCTCCACCTTTACATCGCGTCCGAAACGCTTGCGCATGTCCTTTACAAACTGCTCATGGTCGAGGTCGGCCGGCAGCGTGTCGGTATATTTCTTTGCCTCTGCAAGAATCGAGTCATTGGAGGCGAAAATAATCGTGGACTTGAAGCGAGGCTCATCCCAGGCATATTTGTCGCGGTTGGCATTGAAGAAAGCATCCAGCCCTTCCTTGTCCTTGGCGGCGCGGTCCCACACGTTGCGGTTCGAGATTTCGAATAGGAGTATGCCGTCGCGGTATTCGTTTACAAGATTGCGATAGTCGGGATTTGTGCTTTCGAGGTCGAGTCGCGCAAGGTCGGTGAGGGCGGCATAGTATGCATTCTCAACCGTCGCACGAAGCGCGCTCTGGAGCATTGTTCCGGAATTGGGCGCCCACATAAGAGGCGATGCGGCGAGCACATCGGCGAAAGTAGCCGTATGTCCGCCCACATTATAGGCGGCCAAGGTGGAGCCGTTGACAGCAGCCACGGCGGCTGAGTCGGCATAGGCAAGCGCGGCGGCAAGATTATCGACATTGGCCGAGTTCACAGCCGAACCGGTGCGCGATGCCACCTTGTCGAGAGCCGAACGCTCGGGAAGCCCTGCGCGATAGTCGCTCTCAATGGCTTTTTCTATCATGGGACGCATCTCTGAGAGAGGCTTTACGCCTCGCGCGCCTGTCTTCTTGATAATATGGTAGCCGAACGATGTGGCGAAAGGCTTGGAAA
>CANRZQ010000025.1 GCA_947644475.1 uncultured Muribaculaceae bacterium | reverse complement strand
TCTGTCGCTCGCGGGGTTGTTTTCCCGTTTGCGGTTGCAAAGTTAAGACGTTTTTTTCATTCTGCCAAATAAAAATATGCTTTATAACATACTTTTAACAGATTTTAACATTATAGAGCGTGCTATTTCTCACCTATTTAACGATAAAAGCCTTATATTCAACACTTTATGCACTATGCAATAATTTTACCTTTCTCCGAACTTTTTCAGCGTTTTTTTGTGTTGCCCGGGGTGAATAGGATTGAGATACCTCTGCGTTGAAACGCAGGGCACGGGGCTGAACGATAATTCGAACGATAATTCTCAAGCCGGAGGCTTGAGTTCCTAATTAATCGCGGACGCTTGCCCGGCAGGAACGCGAGCCTCCGGCTTGCGGCCTCCACATAGACTCTTTCTTTTGAGCTGAGAGACGAGGATTCAAATATAACCTTATTATATCCTTTATATATGCATAATAGATGAAAAAAAAAGTGGCTGCCAAGTGATGAATTTGGCAGCCGCTTTATATGTGAATACTTATAATTAGTCTTCGTTGAGGTTGACGCGGCGGAAAGATACTGCCACGAGGCCTTTCTGGGAGGCTTCGAGGAACTGGCCGATGGTCATGTTGCCGTCTTTGATGAATTCCTGTTCCATGAGGCAGGATTCTTTGTAGAATTTGTTAAGACGGCCTTTGGTGATGTTCTCGATCATCTGCTCGGGGAGGTTTGCAGCCTTTGCGGCGGATGTTTCCTCGATGATCTTGCGTGCCTTGTCGGCTTCTTCTTCGGTGAGCCAGCCTTTTGCGATATTGGAGGCGATGTGGTCTTCGGAGTCGACGAGATTGGGGTTGATGCCGGCTTTTTTGAGGGCGGCTTCAACGGCCTTGTGCACTTGTTCCTGCTTTGTCTTTTCGATGGCGACAGCCTTTTCGGATTCTACGACAGCAGCGGGCACTTCTTCGCGGCATACAGCCACGGGGTTCATGGATGCAACCTGCATGGCCACGTCACGACCTACATGGAAGTCGACGTTTTCGAGGTTGAAACCGCAGATTGTGGCGAGTTTATTGCCGAAGTGAACGTAGGAAGTGGTGGAGGGAGCCTCGAGGGTCTCGTAAGCGCCGATTTCGGTTTTTTCACCTGTTTTGCCGCCTTCTTCGATTACGAGGTCGGCGATGGTGCGGCCATCGATCTGGAATGCTTTGAGTTCATCGAGGGTTTTGATGCGGTTTGCGACAGCGGTGTCGATAATTTGCTGGGTAAGGGCAACGAATCCGGCGTTTTTAGCAACGAAGTCGGTTTCGCAGCAAAGTGCTACGACAGCGGCGAAAGTGCCTTCGTTCTTTGCCATTACGCATCCTTCGGAAGCCTGACGGTCGGCACGCTTTGCAGCGACAGCCTGGCCTTTTTTGCGGAGGATTTCGACGGCGGCGTCGATGTCGCCGTTTGATTCTTGGAGGGCTTTTTTGCAATCCATCAAGCCTGCGGAAGTGAGGTTGCGCAGCTTGGTGATTTCAGCCATTGATACAGCCATAGTGTTTTATTTATTTTTTCACAAACTAACGAAGCACTCCTTTTTCGGGGTGTTTCGTTAGTTTATGGTTTTGTTTTATATGTTGCGTTAATTATTCAGCAGCGGCTTCGGTTGCTTCGGGAGCCTCGGCAGCGGCTTCGGGAGCCTCTTCCTGTTCGGCGCGGCGAACGCGGCGACGGCGGGGAGCGGCTTCGGCAGCGCCTTCTTCAGCCTGGGCTTCGGCGGCGTTTGCATCGGCTTTCTCAACCTTGCGTTCTTCGAGGCCTTCGCCGATGGCGGCGCAAACGGCGTTGAGCACGATTTCGATTGATTTCGATGCGTCGTCGTTGGCGGGGATCACGTAGTCGATGTTTGTGGGGTCGGAGTTGGTGTCGACCATGGCGAATACGGGGATGCCGAGACGGTTTGCTTCAGCCACAGCGATGCGTTCTTTGAGGACGTCTACTACGAAAAGAGCTGAGGGCAGACGGTTGAGATCGGCGATGGAGCCAAGGTTCTTTTCGAGTTTAGCACGCTGACGGGTGATCTGGAGTTTCTCGCGCTTGGAAAGGTTGTCGAAAGTGCCGTCCTTGCTCATTTTGTCGATGGCGGTCATCTTCTTCACAGCCTTGCGGATTGTGGGGAAGTTGGTGAGCATGCCACCGGGCCAGCGTTCAATCACGAAGGGCATGTTTACTGCTGTGGCGTGGTCGGCGATAACTTGCTTGGCCTGTTTTTTTGTAGCGACGAAAAGCACTTTTTTGCCTTGCTTTGCGATATTTTTGAGGGCGGCAGCTGCTTCTTCGAGTTTAGCGGCTGTCTTATAGAGGTCGATGATGTGGATACCGTTGCGCTCCATGAAGATGTAGGGCGCCATGGCAGGGTTCCATTTTCTTTTGAGGTGGCCGAAATGGCATCCTGCCTCGAGGAGTTGGTCAAATGTGGGGTTAGCCATAATTGTAAGATTTGTTTACGTTCTTTTTAATAATATTATTTTGTCGAAATACTACAACCGTCGGGTAAGGCCGCGGGGCCGTCGCGGCGGTTTAGATTCTAAACATGATTCTAAGCGGCAATTCTCGCAAAAATATTAACGTTTGGAGAACTGGAAGCGCTTGCGGGCTTTGGGCTGACCGGGTTTCTTACGTTCAACGGCACGCGGGTCGCGGGTCATGAAGCCGTGTTTGCGGAGTACAGCCTTGTCGTCGGGGTTGATTTTGACGAGCGCGCGGGCGATTGCGAGACGGAGAGCCTCGGCCTGGCCTTTGTAGCCGCCGCCATCGAGGTTGACATGGATGTCGTATTTTTCAACGCAGTCGAGAGTCGACAGGGGCTGTTTAACGATGAATTGGAGAATCGAAGAGGGGAAGTAAACTTCGAGGTCACGTTTGTTGATGGTGATTTTGCCGGCACCTTCTTTGAGAATTACGCGGGCTACGGCTGCTTTACGGCGGCCAACTGCATTAACTTGTTCCATTGTGCTCTTCGATTATTTGAGGTTGTCGATGTCGATTTGTTTGGGATTCTGTGCAGCATGGGGATGCTCGGAGCCGTTGTAGACGTATAGGTTGTTGATGAGTTTGCGTCCGAGACGGTTTTTGGGGAGCATGCCTTTCATCACGCGGAGGAACAAGGGGTGCTTGCCGGGCTTGATGTGCTTGTTGAATGATTTTTGCATCAGACGTTCGGTAGTGAGCTCGCGCTGACCGCAGGGATAGCCGGTGAAGTTGAGGTAGATGCGGTCGGTCCATTTTTTGCCGGTGAGCTGCACTTTGTCGGCATTGATGATGATTACGTAGTCGCCACATTCCACGTTGGGGGAATACGAGGGCTTGTATTTGCCGCGGAGCAATTTAGCGACTTTGGAGCAAAGGCGGCCAAGCACTTGGTCGGTGGCGTCGATCACCACCCAGTCGTGCTGAACGCTTTCGGCGTTAGGGGTAAGAGTTTTGTAGCTTAGAGTATCCACTTTCTAATTAGTTGATTGTTAAACAAATAGATTTTGCACTATTCCTTTCGGGGCTCGGCCAAAAGCGCCCTTGGGACTAATGCAGAAGCATTTTTGGATATAATCGGACTGCAAAGGTACAAACTATTTTTGTGTTTTCCAAACACTTACAATTATTTTTATTCTATATGGATGCAAAAAAAAGAGGAAAAAGACCTTGACGGTGCTTTTTCCTCCCGGTATTTTTTTTTCATGATTTGTGCCGGCGGCGCGAGTCGATTGGCACGGTGAGGATGAATGTGGTGACGAAGGTGCCGATGGCTTCCGGGGCCAGGATAAGGGAGCCTCCGAGCAGTTCGGCAAGTTGGCGGCCAAGCGGCAAGCCTACGCCGGCACCGGGAACCGAGGGGTCGAGGCGCATGAAACGCTGAAAGATATGCTCGTTGTACTCCTGCGGAATTCCTATTCCTGTATCGGATATGCAGATGCTTACCTGGTTTTCCCCGACGATTTTTGCCGATATCAGTATATGCCCTGATGCCGTGAATTTGGCGGAATTTGAAAGCAATTGCCAAAGAATCTGCAAGAGCCTGGTCGAATCGATATACAGCGTGATGTCGGGAATATCGGAATCGACCTGTATCTCCACGCCGGGCCTGAGCCTGTGGGATACGCCATTCACAGCGTTGTCGCACAATGTGCGCAAGGATGCCCTGCGGGGAAGGAGAGCGAGCTGGCCGGAATCAAGTTTTGAGAGGGATTCCAGATCGGCCAGCATCACCGACACTATTTCTGTGTTGAGGGTGATTGCGGCGGCATATTTATGGAGGAATGGCTTTTCCTCGCTTTTGGCAAACTGCACCAGCAGCGATGCGTGCTCTGCAATGGTGTGAAGAGGCACTGTCACCTCCTCGGTCATATTCTTTATAAACGCGCTTTTGAGTGAGTCGGCCAGACGGGCGCGTTCGGCTGCCTTTTCAAGCGATGCGCGGGCCGCTATGAGGCTGCGCCGCTCGGAAGTGAGCACTTCATTTGTATTGCGCAGGTTAGCGGCAAGCCGGCGTGAATGGCGGAAAAGGATAAACACGATAATCAGGAGCACAAGCAGCACGGCTCCCGCTATGAGCGAGACCATAAACATGGTCCTTTCCATCCTGGCGCTGTCCGATAGGTATTTTTGACGAAGCCGCCCCATATCGTAGGTTATTTCAAGTTCACGCCAGTTTTCATTCACACGTTCCGATATGTCTTTTTCAAGAATCTTGTTATATTCGAGCGAGGCTTTCAGTTGCTTCTCTATATCGCCCGTGCTTCCTGCCGCATCTATCATTATCCTTAGCAGGCGTGAGCGCACTCCTGCGTTGTAAGGCATGTCGAGGGCTTTTGGCAGGAGGGCCATCACGGTCTCTACATCGCCGGTGGCGGCGGCATGAAATATCTGCGGACGCAGAGAGTTGCGGTTGGTCGACGCAGCCACAGAGTCGGATGCCACTATCGCCATAGCCTTGGAATAATATTCCTCAACCTCTTCGGGAGCAAGATTGTCGAAGTTTGACAGCAGGCGTGTGTAGAGCACATAGCGGTTGGCATTATAATCGCGGTAAGGATGCCTTATGCCAAGTTCGCCGCGCTCCATGGAGTCGATACGCCGGAGCAGGCGGCGGTCGTACTCCACGCTCTTGGCCCGCGATGCATCGGAAGAAGCGTATGCCATCGAGGCCTGCACGCATATGAGATTGTGCAAAGCATAAGCCTCCGGACGCAATCCGGAGGCGATGGAATCGAGTTCTTCAATATATTTGTGCAAAAGCATCCCTTGCGATATTTCAGCAATATTCACAGCCATGGCATGCAGAAGCACCATGCGCTCGAGGTCGGACTCCGGGTCTTCGTCGGTGGCCTTGCTTACGAGATGGCGCAACTGCACTTTTCTGCGCTCGGCCGACAGATGCTTCGCGCTGTTGTAATTCTGCATCATCTGTATGAAAGTCACCGTCTCGTCCCTGTCGGGAGAAGCGATGAAATTCATGGCCATGTCATAATCCTTGGCAAGGGCAGAGTCGGAGGAGTGATGCAGGTTGCAAATATTGCGGATTAGGTCGAGCCCTGTGCGGCTGTCGCCTATCCTCATGGCAATATCTATGCCTGCGCGGCCTATGGAATCACGCTTTTGCCGGGGGGCAAGGTCGAACAAGTCTGAAATAATCCTCAGCGAATCTGCCGGGGAATCTGTTTTGGCCAGCGCCGCGGCAAGACTGTCGGACAGTTGGCTCCGCCGCTGCGGAGAGAATATATCATCGACGGCGAATAAGGGGAGTGCCGTGATTGCGGCGGCCAGAAAAAAAATAACTTTTTTCAACATTGCCTTATGTATGTTATGTGTGTGTTTATCTATTTACAAGTTCGTCCACCTCAACGCCCGACAGCGTGCGGCGCGCGACGAGTTCGGCCGCGATGCGCCTTGCCGTGTAGTGGACCCGGCTTGTGGAATACACCTCGCCAAAGTAAGAATATATTTTCTTGAACATTGAAGAGGATTCATCCATGTCGAGCGAGCATATGTCGGCTCCCTCGCCGCAGAGATAGTCGTGGAGCGTGGAGAGTTCCTCGGCATCGAGATCGACACAGCGGTTTACCCTGTAACGGCAGAGGATATTGCTTATCACCAGCCCTGACAGTATCTGATATTGGCCGAGCATCTCGGCATATACAGCCTTTGCAGATACATTCTGATTCGGGCTGCAAAAAAATTCGGGCGCGAATTCAATATCTTCGCCGTCGAGGCTGATTGAGCGCAGCATATCTTCCTTGTCCCATATATTCATCATAAGGGCCATTCCCGCTATGCCGTAACTGCGGTCGGTCTCGGAAGTATATGAAAAATGACGTTTCATTTTCTTAATTTATTACCATAATCTTTGTCACGGCACCCGATGTGGAGCCGCCGTCGCTGTCGGAAGACGAAGCGAATACATAGTAGACACCTGACTTGACCCGGCGGCCTGATGCGTCGCAGGCATCCCAGCGGGCCATGCCGCCTTCCGACCGAGTCTGGAAGAATACATTTCCGAGCGAGTCTGCAATTTTTACCAAAGAATTATCCATAAGGCCTGTAATTGTTACATAACCGTTATACTCGGGACGCACAGGGTTGGGATAGGCAAGCACGTTGCCGAAATCGGAGGCCGGAGGCGTGGCGTCGGAACTGAACGACATCAGACCGGAGGTAGTACCAACATACACGGTGTTGCCACGAGGGTCACACTCTACGGAATATATCGTGTTGGAAGGCAGGGGGGAATTGTCGGTGGTGAAGTGCTCGAGAATTTCCGTACCGTCGGCATTTGTGAGGTATAGGCCCGAGTTTTCCGTGGCAAACCATTTCCGGTTGGCCGGGTCGACGGCTATGTAGTTCACTGTCTCGGTGTCGAGAAGATAGTCGGCATAGTTGGTGCCGTCGTTACGAGCCACCTTCGGGCGCCGGATGCGGAAATTGCTTGTGAAGCACTGACGCGGATCGTCCACCACATACACGCCGGCATTTGTCGCTATCCACAGCGCGCCGTCGGCATCTTCGGCCAGATGGCGCGACTGGTAGGGCGAATGGCGGTTTCCGTCCTGGTCTACAAGATTGTTGCACGACACACTCTTGTCGTCGGACGGGTCGGTATACGTTCCCTTATGGTCGAGCACCTTGAAGCCCATGGCATACCCGTTGTCTATATAGTAGAGGTGATTGTATTTTTTTGAGAATATGAACACATGGTCGTGAACTTCCATGTTTAAATCTTCATGCCCCATCTTTATCCAGTCGGAGAACAGCACATTTTTCCCGTTTCCGGCCGCTATCTCCTTTCTTTTCGCTGAGGGAAGCACATAGAAATCATAGTTGATTTTATCGCCAACCCAGAAGCCGCTTACCCAAAGATTGCCCTGCGGGTCGATGTTTAATCCGCGACGGCGTATGAACTTTGCCTTGCCGTCGACAGGCACGTTTTTCTCGACATAAATCTGATGGTTAGCCTTCACGCCAAAAATGCCGCTGTACTGTGTTATCTGATAATACACCTCGTCATCGTCGGGGTCGGCCACCATCCAGTATGTGCCGCCATACATGCGCTTGTCGCCGTTCTGTTTTTGAAAGTATGCTCCGGCATCGCCGGTGTGGGTGGCATCTGTCACTGTCTCGTCTTTAATCACACCGCCGGATATGGAATTCATATATTGCGGCTGGCCATTGTTTTCATTACTTGGATCAAGACAGGCAGTGTTGCGCATGTTCATCCACGAGGCACTGCCGAGCCAAAGACGTGTGCCCGACGGGTTCCATTGCATCATGGCTATCTTGGGCACGTTCACCGCATCGGCAGGCTTCATTCTTGCCACGAGTGTCTCCGCTTCCGCCGACGACGATATGTCGTGGCGTGCTATGCCGTCTTTATTGCATGTCCAGATTTTAGCGGGGTCGGAGTACAGGGCCAGGTCCATTTTCTGAATATCGGAGGGTATTGCCTTGGATGTGAATCCGTTTTCATTATCCCAAAGAAATATTTCAGAATCGGAGTAGCCATACCATCCGTCCTTGCAGGTGCGCAGGCTTCCTTTGCCGTTATAGCAATCCGACCATACGCTTTTTACCACCTTGCATTCATTTAAATCAATCTGACTGGCATAAAGACGCTTCTCGCCCTTGTCGCGGAACACAAGCCAGTCGTCGCCGCCGGCATTCATGCTTTCTATGCCGGAGATGCGCTCGCCTATCTCTGTGAAACGCGACATTGTGTTGGGATGAGACGAAATCGGGGCTATGAACAAGCCGAGCGAATTATCCGTGTCCTCGGTCACAATCACAATATTGTCGCCAAGAGCGGCGGCATAGTCGAGGCTGCGGCCAAGCGACGCCGAGTATTCCACGTCGTAGGTCTCGTCATTGTATATCACATAGCCAAAAACCGTAGCAAGCACAATGCGGTGGTCGGTGGAGAAGTCAACATTGTTGATGGTCTTGTCCTTCATCGACGAATCTTTTATTTCGGGAAGATTCACCACCGTGCCGTCGTCGTAGATCAAGTCGATATTGCTGTTTTCATACACCACGAAAAGATATTTCCCGTGAGCGTTATAATATATCTCCTTTACAAAAATATCGGAAAGACGGTTGTTCCAAAGATATACATAACTTTCACCGTCGGAGGGCGAATATGAGAAAAGGCGCGAGCCCGAGCGGTAATACACCTTGTCGGAGGCCTCGGCTATATTGTCGACACGGTCGGTGAAAAGCGAGTAAGTGGTCCACAGCCAGTCGTTGTCGGCCCGGGCCACAAAAGCCGCCACAGCAAGAAGTATTGTGAAAAGAGAGCGTTTTATCATTTTAACCAATTTTTTCGTCTATAAATTTCATCATGTTGTCGAGCGCGCGCCGGCGGTGGCTCACCGAATTCTTTTCTTCGGCAGATGCGTCGGCAAACGTCGCTGTCCATCCCTCGGGACGGAATACAGGGTCATAGCCGAATCCGGCCTTTCCCGCCGGACGAGTTGTAATCTCTCCGTCGACTATGCCTTCAAACATATGCTCCTCACCGTCCATTATCAGACATATGGCGGTGCGGAAACGCGCGCGTCGGTTGGCGGTGCCTTCAAGTTTCTCAAGCAGCAGGGCGGTATTGGCAGCCGAGTCGTGACCGGCTCCCGGGGCAAATCTTGCAGAATGCACACCCGGGGCGCCGCCGAGGGCCTCTACTTCCAGCCCGGTGTCGTCGGCAAAGCAGTCGCAACCATAACGGGAGGCTACATAACGCGCCTTGATGCGGGCATTGGCCTCGAGCGTGTCGCCATCTTCGGGGATGTCGGCATCACAGCCTATGTCGGCAAGCGAGAGCACTTTGAATCTCTCGCCCGCGATCTGACGTATTTCTTGAAGTTTATGCCCGTTGTTTGAGGCGAAGACAATTTCCATCTATGATATAACGAAAATAATGACGATTTATTATATAAGCAGGGCTACTCTACCCTACCACGATATTGACAATCTTTCCTGGCACCACTATGACCTTGCGGACTGTCTTGCCGGCAAGCCACTTGGCCGAATCCTGGTGTGCCATAGCCGCGGCCTCAACCGCATCTTTGCCGGCGTCGGCCGGCATTTCCATGGTGAAGCGGGCCTTGCCGTTGAACGACACGGCATATTTCACGGTCGAGTCCTTGATATAGTCCTCATTCCATGCCGGCCATTTGGCGTCGCACACCGAAGTGCCGTTGCCTATGGCATGCCACAGTTCCTCCGCCACATGGGGAGCGAAAGGAGCAAGCACAACAAGAAGGTCTTCCATGACACGGCGGCTGCGGCATTTCTGAGCCGACAGTTCGTTGACACATATCATGAACGCCGACACCGAAGTGTTGAACGAGAACTGCTCGATGTCGCCGGTCACTTTCTTTATAAGTTTGTGAAGCGTCTTGAGGTTTTCGGCCGTAGGCTCGCTGTCGTCGATGAGAAGGGTGTTCTTATCGTAGAAAAGCGACCACAGTTTCTTTATGAAGCGGTACACGCCGTCGATGCCGTTTGTATCCCAAGGCTTCGACTGCTCGATGGGGCCGAGGAACATTTCATAAAGACGCAGGGTGTCGGCGCCATAGCGCTCAACCATATCGTCGGGGTTTACCACATTATATTTCGACTTCGACATTTTTTCCACAGCCCAGCCGCAGATATACTTGCCGTCTTCGAGGATAAACTCGGCATCCTTGAATTCGGGTGCCCATGCGCGGGCGGCCTCGATGTCGAGCACGTCGTTGTTCACCAGGCTTATGTCCACATGCTTCTCCTGTGTGTCGTCGTATTGCGAGCGCAGGCCGGCCGAAACAAACGTGTTCGACTCGCCCACACGGTACACAAACGAACTGCGGCCCTGAATCATGCCCTGGTTCACAAGTTTGCGGAAAGGCTCGTCCTCGCACACCACGCCGAGGTCGAAAAGGAACTTGTTCCAGAAACGGCTGTATATAAGGTGGCCGGTAGCGTGCTCCGAGCCTCCGAGATAGAGGTCGACGCTGCCCCAGTATTCATTGGCTTCCTTGCCAACGAGCGCCTCGCTGTTGTGCGGGTCCATATAGCGGAGATAGTAGGCCGATGACCCGGCAAAGCCCGGCATCGTGCACAATTCTATCGGATAGCCGTCTTTTGTCTTCCAGTCCTTGGCGCGGCCCAGAGGAGGCTCGCCTGTCTCGGTGGGCAGGAATTTGTCTACCTCGGGAAGAAGCACCGGAAGGTCCTTGTCGTCCATCGCCGTTGGGATGCCGTCCTTGTAATAGATGGGGAAAGGCTCGCCCCAGTAACGCTGGCGGCTGAATATGGCGTCGCGCAGACGGTAGTTCACCTTCACCTTGCCTATTCCCAACTCGGCGATGCGCGCTTTTGTCTTTGCTATGGCTTCCTTCACATCAAGGCCGTTGAGGTCGAGTATGTCGGAAGATGAATTTATCATGCGGCCTTCCTTGGCGTCGAAACTTTCCTCCGACACATCGGCACCCTCGATAAGAGGAATAATAGGCAGGTTGAAATGACGGGCAAAGGCATAGTCGCGGCTGTCGTGGGCCGGAACCGCCATGATGGCGCCCGTGCCGTAGCCGGCAAGCACATAGTCGCTTATCCACACGGGAATTTCCTTGCCCGTGAGCGGATTCACCGCATATGCTCCGGAGAATACACCCGACACCTTCTTTTCAATCATGCGCTGACGCTCGGTCTTGTGCTTTATCGAGGCAATGTATTCGTCCACGGCGGCGCGCTGCTCATCGGTGGTTATCATATCCACATACATGCTCTCGGGAGCAAGCACCATGAAAGTGACGCCAAACACCGTGTCGGCACGCGTGGTGAAAATTTCAAGTTCGATATCCGAGCCTGCTATCTTGAAGCGCATCTCCGCGCCTTCCGAGCGTCCAATCCAGTTGCGCTGGGTCTCTTTCAGAGAATCGCTCCAGTCGATACGGTCGAGGCCGTCGAGCAACCGCTGCGCATATGCCGACACGCGCAGGCACCATTGGTCCATCATCTTCTGCTCTACGGGATAGCCGTCGCGCACCGAGCGTCCTTCCGACACCTCGTCGTTGGCGAGCACCGTGCCCAGTTTCGGACACCAGTTCACCATAGTGGTGCCGAGATAAGCCAGACGGTAGTTCATCAGCACATCGCTCTTTTCCTTGGCATCCATCGCCTTCCATTCGTCGGCGGTGAAATGCAATTCCTTTGTCTCGGCGGCATTTATTCCCTCCGAGCCATTTTTCTCGAAATGAGCCACAAGGTCAGAAATGGGCAGAGCCTTGTCTGCGCCTTTGTCGTAATAAGAATTGAAAAGACGCAGGAACACCCATTGTGTCCATTTATAATAGTCGGGGTCGCATGTGCGTATCTCGCGGTCCCAGTCATAGCAGAAGCCTATCTTGTCGAGTTGCGAACGGTAGCGCGCTATGTTCTCGTTTGTTGTTATCTCCGGGTGCTGGCCGGTCTTGATAGCATATTGCTCGGCAGGAAGGCCGTAGGCATCGTAGCCCATGGGGTGGAGCACATTGAAGCCGTTGAGACGCTTGTAGCGCGAGTAGATGTCGGAGGCAATGTATCCCAGCGGGTGGCCTACGTGCAGCCCGGCCCCTGAGGGATAGGGGAACATGTCGAGCACATAGAACTTGGGACGCGAGGGGTCGATCTCCGCGCGGTAAATTCCTTTTTCGCGCCACTGCTGCTGCCAGCGGCTTTCTATATCTTTATGATTGTATTCCATTATTTATATATCTATTTTAAATTTCTTTTCTTTAATGACCTTAAAGTCCTTAATGGCTTTAATGACCTTATCGTCTTTTTTTGCCTAACTCAATTCAAGCATGCGCTCGATAGGCTTGCGCGCCCGTTCGGCCACGGCCGGGTCGACATGCACCTCGGGCGCCATGTCGCGCAGGCAGTCGCGCAGTTTCACAAGGGTGTTGAGTTTCATGAACGAGCATTCGTTGCAGGCGCAGGTGCCGTCTTCGGGCGGAGCCGGTATAAATGTCTTTTCCGGACAATCCTTGCGCATCTGGTGAAGGATGCCGCTCTCTGTGGCCACGATGAATTCCGCAGCGTCGCTCTCCTTAGCATAGTTGAGCAACGCGGCCGTGGAGCCCACCTTGTCGGCAAGCCGCTGCACCGGACCCTTGCATTCGGGGTGGACGAGTATCTTCGCTCCCGGATGCTCGGCTTTGAGGGCAAGTATCTTTTCGAGCGAGAACTGCTCGTGAACGTGGCACGCTCCGTTCCAAAGCACCATATTGCGGCCTGTCACAGAATTTATATAGTTGCCCAGGTTGCGGTCGGGGCCGAAGATTATTTTTTCATCCTTGGGAAATGTCTCCACAATCTTGCGGGCGTTCGACGATGTAACCAGCACATCGGTGAGGGCCTTCACATCTGCCGATGTGTTCACATATGATATCACCGTGTGGCCCGGATGCTCTTCTATGAAGCGGGCAAATTCTTTGGCGTCGCAACTGTCGGCCAGCGAGCATCCCGCCGCGGCATCGGGCACGAGCACCGTCTTGTCGGGGCAAAGTATCTTGGCGGTCTCCCCCATGAAATGCACCCCGCACAGCACAATCACTTTGGCATCGAGGCCTGCCGCTATCTGGGCAAGGGCGAGTGAGTCGCCTATATAGTCGGCAAGATCCTGTATCTCCCCTTTTTGGTAATAATGGGCCAGAATCACTGCGCCTCGGTCCTTCTTCAACTGCTCTATCTCGCTGCGGAGCATGTCGGGGTTTTCGACATTCATTTTATTTATAGGATAAGTTTAATAATAAAATAAAAACTTTCAAGAATAATAATGGATGTTGATAACAGTGATAACTTTTTGGCCGAAAACTTGCAAATATGACTTATTGAAGTTTGTAAACATATTCTACAACGTTATCAACAGTCGTTTTCTTTGACATTTAAAGAGTTGCAACAGTTATCAACATACTGTTCATAACTGCAAAGTTAATAAATTTTTATTACACCGAACCCTATTTTTGGTAGAAAAGTATATTTAAAACTGCGTTAAATCTTCCTTGTCCGGAATTTGCACGCCTGATTTTATGGGTTAATGTATTTTTCAATGAATATTGCAAATCAACTTGTTATAAAGTTGTTGCAGGGTTATCAACAGGTTATCTACATACTTATCAACACTTTTTTTACAGCGAAAGGCACTAAAAAAGCATCCGATGCCTCGCGCACCGGATGCCTTTTCCTTAATATTAGAATAAACCTGAATTTTATCTTACCATTACTTTGGCGCGGTTCACAAGATAGAAACCGGGCGCTATGTTGCCGACGGTGGCTGTGCCGTCGACCGTAAGGCTGCGCACTGCTCTCCCGTCAAGGGTTGATACCTGTACGGGGGTAACGAAGGACGATGTGATTGTTATCTGTCCGTTGCCTCCGGTGGCCATGAAGTCATTACTGGCAGTGTTTGCATCTTCTATGCCCGAGGTGGTGGCGTTGAGGCTTATGGTGTTGGTAGACATTGCCAGGTTGGGTATTTCCACGGCACGCGAGCCGGGCTGCATCGGGGCATAGATTTCGAGCGACGATTTGTTGAGTTTGGTAGATGCGAAAGGATTGTTCGTGAGCATCGACGAGCGGTAGAACATCACCTCGCCTATTCGGCGTACGGCCTTGCTGTGGGTGCTTTCATCGCCTATCGTCACGCTCACGGGCGACAGTTCATGGCCGGTTGCTGCCTCCTGCCTGTCGTTCACCGCCAGGGCCAGTGTCTTCGACGCATAGTTGTGGGTGAGCATTATGTTGTCGAGCGATGAGCCGGCGGCCACCGTCGCTACCGGCTTACCATCGGCGGCAAGCACCCATTCTGAGCCTTGGCGCGAGATGGTGAGGACACGGCCGTCGGCACATGTCACTGTGGCGAGGAGTCCGTCGGCATCCATAGATGCCGTGAGGGCGAGTGTAAATGAGTGTACTGTGGCTTCGGGGGCAAATTTTATGGTGCCTGAGCCGGTCAAGTTATAAGGCTCATCGGAAATCACGCGGTCCATTGCGAGGGTTTTCCCCGATGCGAGGGCGTCGAACATCGACGGCGGCATGGCATAGAAGAATTCGCGGTGGCCGTCGGTGTTGGGGTGGTAGATGTCGGTGGATATGTCATAGCCCGGAGCCCAGTGTCCGGCACCGTCGTCGATGGCGCCGAGCATGTTCACCGACGGCACGTCCCACGCGGCTATCTCGTCGTTCATGCGTATTATATATGTGTAGTCGTCGGCATTGAAGTCGGCGCGCGTATAGTTGTTCATCACCACGGGTGTCTTGCCGTCCTCGCGGGCCTTGGCTATGAGGGTCTGCATGTTTGTGAGGAATTGGTTGTAGACTGCCTGCTGGTTGGCGGCTCCGTGGATGCCCTCGTTGCCGAGCGACACGGCAAATACTACATACTGTCCGAATTCGCGCTCGAGGTCGTCGTAGCGGTTGAGGAGGCTCACTGTGGAGTTGCCGTTGATGGCTATGTTGGATATATAGAATTCATTGTCGCTCTGTCCCGAGGCATGGCGCTCGGCAAGAAGTTTGTCGTACATGAAGGCATATCCTTCGTTGTTGTCGGCTCCCTGGCCGTTGGACACCGACGAGCCCATCACGGTTATGCGGTACGGGTCGAGGCTGTCGAGTCCGTTGGCTATTTTCCATGTCATCTCGTTCAGGTCCACTGTTATGTCATATGTGCCGGGATTGAGCGGAATGTCCGATCCTTCGTTATACGACAGTTGATAGGCCGAGCCGTCGACACGCTTGTACTGGTAATTCCACGACCGGTTCATGACGAAATTGATGCGTCCCGAGTCTGATGCGCGGTCGTAGCCTTCGAGGCGGCCGTTGAAGTTCCACTTGCCTGCGCCGATATAGGTCATTTCCACGCCTTCGGTGTTCCAGCCGCCCACAGCGCTGCCTTCAACGCAGAAGTAGGTGGCCTCGAAAAGTTCTGTGGTGGCCTCGTCGAGATTCACGCTCAGGCGGTAGATTCCTTTGGAGGGTATCTCCACGTTCAGTGTGGTGGCCTCGTCGTTCTCGTCGATGGCGGTAAGTGTGAGTGTTCCGGCCGGAAGTTCGGCCCAGGCCTGCCAGTTGGCGCGGTCGATTGGTGTAAGCGACGACAATTCGCCGGGAATAAGGTTGTCGCCCGAGAGCGTCACCGACTTGTAGGAGCGGATGTCGGGACGTTCGATTCCCGACAGTTCTTCCATCTTCATGGCCGAGAGGGCCACATAGGTCTTGGCGTTGTTTATCACGGTGAGGGTGATTGTGCCGTCTGATGTAGGGAAAATAGGGTCGGAGATAAGAAGATTCTTCGTGTTTTGCGAGGCTGAGGAGGTAAAGGCGTTGCCGGCCACCTGCTGCGCGCCGTAAAACTCATTGATGCCTTCGAGATGGAAAAGGCCTACGCGACATTCGGCATTGTTGCGTGTGCCGAAGAGGCTGAACCGGTAACTTTTGCGCGGGTCAAGGCCCGAGAATGTCATTGTGCGGTTGGTTTCTCCCGTCTCGGTGTAGAAATAGTCGTTTGTGGCCGTGGCTACGGCGAGGTCGCCAAGAAGCGACGCGTCGGGATTGGCAAGGCCGCCACCGCCGCTTCCGCCGTTGGTGGAGAAGCGGGAATTCACGGTAAGGGTCATGCCGGTGCCGGCTCCGGTGTTGTCGATAAGTCCTGTGAATTCACTGCCGGCGGCGCAATAGTTGTCGGCTGTGCCGTTCACAATATTGTTCCAGTTGCCTTCGGTCTTGGTGCCGCGCGCGGCGTTAGAGCCGTTGGACCCGAAGTCGAAAAGGAACGTGCGCCCGGTTGTGCCTTCAAATGTGCGCCTGCCGTCAACCGCCTCCATTTTCATGCACGACAAGGGCACATATGTGGTGGTCTCATTGGTGATATATATAGTGATGTTGCCCGATGCGTCGGGGTAGATTATGTCGCTCACAGGGGCATTGTCGGTGTTCTGGTTCTCGCCGTTGGCGCCTATTCCGTTGCCTGCCACCTGCATCACCGTGGCCCATCCGTTCTGTCCCGAGATGGAATAGCGGCCCTGGCGCGTGTCGCCTGCGCTGCGCGAGCCGAAGATGGTAAAGCGGTAGCCCTTGCCCGAGTCAAGTCCGCGTATCACAAACGAGCGGCCACCCTCGCTGTTGTTGGTGTTGAACATATAATCGGTGGTGGCGGAGGCCACGGCAAGGTCGCCAAGCAGCGCGGCGTCGGGGTTCGACAGGCCGCCTGCGCCGTTCACGCCCCAGGCGTTGCACAGGAAAAGAGATATGCCGGTGTTGGCGCCTTGGCGGTCAACGATATTGTCAAACGATGTTTTGGCGGCTATCGAGGTGGCGCCTTCGGTGGCCGGGGCGATATTGTTCCAGTGGTTGCCCGAGGCGTCGGGATTCTCGGTGAGCGTGCCGCGTGAGCCCGAGCCGCCTGGGCCATGTCGCAACTTTATCTCCGCCTTGGCGATGAGGATAATTACATACGCTACCTCATAATGTCGGCCCTGGCCGATGCCAGGATTGCCAACCGCGAGATTGCCTCTTTGGAAGAACTCGCCGTGGTGATGGACCGCCATGGCGACATAGTCCGGGCCGCCCGATACATATCCCACTGTCTCGAATGTGCGCGCCTCTATAAGAACCGTGTGCGCATGCTCCGCCTTGCCTCTCTGCAAAGTTACATAT
>CANRZQ010000024.1 GCA_947644475.1 uncultured Muribaculaceae bacterium | reverse complement strand
AGGTGGTGTAGATACAGCCGCATTTCTACAAAGACGACGACAAGGAACTGTCGCGCGTGCGCACCGACTATCTCCACCGCCCGCTCCACACCATACTCGACAGTTTCCGCATCGCCTTCGCCTCCTACCACACAATAGCGCGATTCGCCGCCTCTCGCGGCATACGCATAGTCAATGCCACGCCCGGCTCGTATATCGACGCATTTCCGCGCGGACCGCTGCCTTGATTTTTTACCTTGCCCGTTTCACGGATTTTTTGTAACTTTGCCGCTGAAATGGGACGACTCCTTGCCATAGATTTCGGACGCAAACGTTGCGGCATCGCCGTGACCGACCCTCTGCGCATTGCCGCCAACCCGCTCGAGACCGTGCGCACGTGCGACCTCGACAAATTCATCACCGGCTATTGCGCGCGCGAGGCTGTCGACAAAATAATCGTAGGCCTGCCCGTGACTATGCGCGGCGAGCCGTCGGAGTCGCAGCAGTGGCTGCGTCCGGCCATAGCGCGACTGCAAAAACTGCTGCCCGACATGCCGATTGTCTTTTCCGACGAGCGGTTCACTTCCGTTCTCGCCCACCGCGCCATGCTCGACGGAGGCCTTAAAAAGACCGACCGGCGCGACCGCGCAATGGTCGACCGCATCTCGGCAGCCATAATCCTCAACGATTACCTCTCATCCACAAACCCGTAACCACACATCAATCATAAAATGAAACTCCCCATATATCTTTACGGACACCCCGTGCTCCGGGAAACATCCAAAGAAATAACCGCTGACTATGAAGGCCTGCGCCAGTTAATCGACGACATGTTCGAGACCATGTACTTCTCCGAAGGTGTCGGCCTGGCCGCTCCCCAGATAGGACGCAACATCAAACTTATCGTAATCGACGCCTCGCCGCTCGAAGAATCCTTTCCCGAATGTGCAGGATGGAAAAAAGCCCTTATCAACCCCACGCTCGAAGTGCTCGACGGCCCGGTTGAGACACGCTCCGAGGCTTGCCTGAGCCTCCCCGGTCTTTCGGAAGATGTAAAACGCGTCGAGCACGTGCGTCTGACTTGGCTCGATGAGAATTTCGAAGAACACACCGAGGAATTCTCCGGATTCCTTGCCCGCATCATCCAGCACGAATACGACCACCTTATCGGAAAAGTATATATGGACCATGTATCGGGCATACGCCGCCAGCTCAACCGTGGCAAACTCAACAACATCATCACCGGCCGCACTCGTCCGTCATACCCGGTGCGCTATGCTCCCCGCAAAAAATAAAAAGCCGATTAATCTCGAAGTTTTTTTATAGCGCGGGGCGTAAGCCCCGGCGGTTTGCAAGACTATTGCGTGGCGAAGCCACGTAGTTCTATGTAACCGGGGATTTTACACCCCCGGGCAGGAGACCCCATACTTTACGTTAAATTATCCTTCATATTCCGGTTTCCGGCGAGAGGGCTCGCACGCGGTCGACAAAGCGGTCCTTGTCATCGGTTGCCTTGTTGCGCACTTTCATCCTCTTGTTATACACCGTCTGCGACGCGCAGTGCAACACCTCGGCTATCGTCACCGAGTCGGTAATCCCAAGAAATATCAGCGCATAGATGCGCAGGTCGGTATTCAGCCGGCCATCCTCCTTGGGAATTATCTCCTCACCGGGCCGTAAAAGCGAATTGAAATCGGACACAAACGTAGGATACAGTTTCAGGAACAGACGGTCGAACTGCTCATGAAAATTCTTCACCTCATCCTGTCCTGTCTCCACATTCTCAACTGTCGAGAGCGCCGCATCGTATTGCTTGGCTTTGAGTTGCCGCCCAATATTGCGGCGCACCTGGCTTATTTTGTCGAGATACTTGGAACACAGCATGAACAGCGAGCCGAAATTCTCGCGTTTGGATGTCTCCGACCGTGCAAGTTCCTCATTCCTCAGCCTCAGCCTTTCGGTCAAGGTAAGAAGTTGCTCATTATTCGAGGCAATCTGCTGATAAGCGTCGGAAAGCCCTTGCAGGTTTCCCTGCACACGCTCGTTGGCACGATGCAACTCGACATTCGAGGCACTGAGCCGGCGCCTCTGCAAATAGATGTAAAGCGTGGTGCCCAGCAAGAAAACAATCATCACTACCAGCACCGACAGATAAGTGCGCGTCTGGCCTTGAAGATATGTCACGCGGTCCTGATACGCCTTTGAGATATCGGTCTGTTTCGTGGCCACGCCAAGCACACGGGCGCGATTCTTATAGTTGGCCGCGCATTCCACACATACACCTATATATTTATATGCCCGTTCGAGGTCGCCATTCTGGTAGCGTATGTCGGCGAGGTCCTCGAGCGAGGCAATGTCACGGTTCACCACCCTGAGGTCGGCAAACGCCGAATTAATGAGCATCTCCTCCTGCTTCGCCGTATTTCCCAGAAATCTATGAAGTTGCGACACTGTCCATGCCGCTTTCGCCTCCTCGCGCCTGTCGTATTTGAAATCTGCCATCATAGGCTCTACCATGGCAAGGGCGGCACGCTGCTCTTCGTCATCGCGCCCCATGGCCCGGTAAGTCAGATAATAGACATATTCCGGATGCGACGGCTCTATTATATCATTAATAGCGTCGAGCACGGTGGCCACGGCTTCGGAATAAGGCTCGTCCTGGCTCGTAATGTTGCGGTACTGGTCGGAATGTGTCATCCAGTAGACCTGCTGGCCGAGAAAGTCTACCGTGGCGTCGGCCGACAGCTGCGACCTGTCAACCTTGTTAAGTTCGGCAAGCCCTTGGTCGAGCAAGCCAATCGCCGTAAGAGTATAAGACATCTTTATATGCAGGTCGGCTTCAAGGTCGGGGCGGTCGAGTAGCCGCGCCATCTCAATGGCCCGATTGCCGTAGGCCACGGCAGAGTCCGGATCAAAAACCGTGTAATTATCGAATAACGTGCGGGTAAGCCAGTATTTCTCTTCCAGATTCTTCGCTCCGGCCTCTTGCCGCCGCCAATCCTCAAATTGCGCCTCACGCAAGCGGGTATAATCGTCCATATGCTCAATCATGGCGTCCAGTTTCCTGAGCGCCTCCTCATTTGACGAGGCAAAGCATGGATACAGGCCGAGGAACTGCACGGCGGCGAGCACAACCAAAGCCTTGCCTTTGCCATTCTGGCGAGGCTTCGACGGGCACCCTGCATCACAGCCTTGGCATCCCGAGCAGCAGGAGCCGCTGCCCCCTCGCCTCTTCCTTATGATGCGGCGGATAAGCCATGCCACAGCCATGCCGACAATCACGGCCACGCCTATGGACTGCAATATATTGTTCAGTGCTGGTGTAATATTCATAATAACTGCAAAGTTACAAAAATAGACCATCAAAAACAAAAAGGCAACAATAAAAAATGAAGCGGCATCCTCACGGATTCCGCTTCACTCAAAATACATTTACTTGTCTTATTTTATGAGAACGATGATTAAAATGCAAAATGTGGTATAAATTCAGTCTATGATTTTGGGTGTAAAATTTAGGATAAAAACAGAAAAAAATAAAAAAGAATCGTGAAAAGATTTTTACCGGGGAAAATTTGTACCCTTGCTTGATATGATTATATAGAATAATCTGTACGAAGAAAAGCAAAAAGGGACGTTGCCGAAGTAAGTCAAGTGATCTAAGCCGAGTCACTTTTGACTTCGGAACTGTGATGCAAAGATATACCACAAATCGGTCATATGCAAGAAAAAAGCACTCACTAAAACTCAACATATGCAAAAATCACACTCAACACAACCACAACATCAAAAACATAAAATACTGATTTTCAATATATTCAAAAATTTAATCCCTTTTGCGCGATTTTATTTTGCAAAAAAGCAAACTCACAACAAAATATTCACTATCTTTGCATATAATTAATCCTTTTGTCAAAACCATGAGATGCCCGGCCATAATAAAAATCACGGCAGCGATGCATTTTTTAACGTTGCTATCCATCCTGATTCCGGGGGTGGCGCACGCATCATTCCCTATCGTTAAAAACTTTTCCCGCCACACATATTCCGCCGGATCGCAAAACTGGGCAGTGGCACAGGACGGCAGCGGAGCCATGCTTTTCGCCAACAACGAGGGCCTGCTGCTCTTCGACTCGCGCACATGGCAAAAAGCGAACGTGTCCAACAATACGGCCGTGCGCAGCATCCTCGTCGACAACGAGTCAAGGCGGATATATGTAGGCGCGTCGTATGACTTCGGATACTTCGAGCCCGACTCAGCCAACAACCGCCCACGCTACCATTCGCTTGTGCCCTCGCTCTCCGAAAACACGCCCGGCTTTTCCGACGTATGGCATATCATGAAGAAAGACCGCGACATATGGTTCCAGACCGACTATATGCTGATATGCAACCGCGACGGAACGTGCCGCCACATAGAATCTCAAAAAAAGATCACAGCCTCCGCCATTTTCGGCACAGACATATATGTAGGCTTTCAAGACGGCGGCCTGGCGCGTGTCAACGGCGAGGAACTGGGCACCATGCCATCGACAGGCCAGATTCACGACAAGATATGCGCGCTATTGCCAATGCCCGGCAACCGCCTGCTCGTTGTCACGTCTTTTTCCGGCCTGTTCACATTCGACGGCTTCGAAATGCGCAAATACGACACCGACATCGACTCTTTCCTGCAAGAAAACCAATGCTTCTCAGCCGCCATATCCGAAAATGAGATAATATTCGGCACCGTAAATCACGGCGCCGTGATTAAAAACATCCTCACTGGCGAAAACACATTTATAAATGTAGAATCCGGACTCCAAAACAACACGGTGCTTGGTTGCGGCTTCGACAAATCCGGCAACATCTGGCTCTGCCTCGACAACGGCATCGACTATGTGCAGATCAACTCGCCGGTGCGCAACCTTCTCGGCGCCGAGTCGACATACGGAACCGGCTACGTGACGCTGCTCAAAGACAATACCCTCTACCTCGGCACAAACCAAGGCCTGTACGCCCTGAAATACCCGGCTCCGGCTGTCGCCGCCCTTCCCGACGTGAAATCGCTCCTCAAAGGCCAGGTATGGAATATCGACACAATAGGCCGGACTCTCTTCATTTCAAGCGACGCCGGAATATACTATGGCTCCGGACATTCGCTTCGCAAAATCGACGATGCCCCGGGAGCATGGTCGGTGACGCCTATACGCGCCAAGCCGGGATACGCCCTCGCATCCACTTACGACAATTTCCACCTGCTGCGCCGAACTCCATCGGGAGCATGGGTCGACGACGGCAAAGTCAAGGGATACTCCGACGTTGGCGGCCGGCCGCTCGAAGACAGCGACGGGCAATGGTGGATTGGCCATTGGCTCAAAGGCGTCTACCGGCTGAAACCCGACAGCGACTTCACTAAATTCACCACCGTAAAACTATACACATCGGCCGACGGGCTCCCTTCCGACAACGACAACGTGGTAATGCGCCTTTTCGGAGAAATAGTGGTGTCGACAGCCGACAACATCTACCGGTTCGACCGGGCGTCGGGCACTTTCATCCCCGAGGAAAACACCAACCGCCTGCTCGGCCCCACCTCCACATCAAGAATATTCGCATCGCCATCGGCCAACGAGGCGTGGGTAGTATCATACAGAGGCGTAAGCGTGCTTACAGGCAACCTGGCCGGCTCGGCTCCGCTCACACCCGACTCGCTCACCTACCGGCGCCTTGCAAAAAACTTCATACCCGGCTACGAGCAACTCAACTTCGTGACACCCAACAAGATCCTCGTGCCATGCCGCGACGGATTCTACGAAGTGTCGACCAACCGCCCCATCACCCCTCCCCAGGAAATACCGCCACGCATCACCGCCGTATACGCCAACCAGGACTCTCTGCTATATGCAGGCATAATATTCGTCGACAGCGAACGCGTGCTCTCCGTGCCATTTTCGCTAAATTCACTGCGGTTCGAATACCTCTCCGGGGAATTTTGCGACGACGAAGCCGTGCACTATTCCGTGATGCTCGAGAACTACGACAAGCAGTGGAGCCCCCTCACCGACGCCACCGGCAAGGAGTATACCCATCTTCACGAAGGCGACTATGTGTTCCACGTAAAGGCCATCGACGATTTCACCGGACGCACCGCATATGCCACGCTCCCATTCACCGTGCTCCCGCCATGGTATCGCAGTTCGGTGGCCAAACTTTTCTATTTCATTCTCGTGCTTGCCACCGTGTATTTCGGATGGATAGGATTCCGCATCTATTCGCGCCGCGCCGCCACAGCCATGGAGCAGCGCAAAAACCGCGAAATGGAAGAGATAAACCGCGCGGCCCAGAAAGAGGCCCTTGAAAAAGACTTTGAAATCGAGAGGCTGAAATCGGAAAAACTTGAATACGACTTCAAGCACAAGACTGCCGAACTCTCCAACATAATAATGAACGTGATACGCAAAAACGAGATACTCCTCGACATAGCCGACCACCTCACGCACATACAGGGAACACTATCGTCGGAAAGCACCTCGAAAATCGACAAGCAGATAGAGAAAATAAAATCGCTCATAAGCGAAAACATAAGCCACGACGACGACTGGAAAAACTTCACCAGCAATTTCGACGTGGTGTATGAAAACTATCTCGCACGCCTGTCGAAAGAATACCCGATGCTCACCCCCGCCGACCTCCGGCTTTGCGCATATCTTAAAATGGGCCTCAGTTCCAAGGACATAGCCCCGCTCATGAACATTTCTTTCCGATCCGTCGAGATGTCGCGCTACCGCCTGCGCAAGAAACTCGGCCTCGACCGCGCCGTAAACCTCACCGAATTCCTATCCAATTTCTAAGATTTGCCATTTGGGAGAAAATTTCGTATCTTTGCAAGTTGAACACGGCACGCAACGCGCCGCACCGACGCAACTTCACAAAATACCGACTATGAACAGAATACAGATATTATGCATGATACTTCCGGCGTGGATTTCCGCGGCCGCGCTCACCATCTCGCCCGACGGGGCCGGGCAGGTGAAATCGCTCGTAGGCGACTCTCCGGATATCTCCTCGCTCGCAATCGACGGGCCCATATCATTCATTGACCTGAAATATATCGCCGGGCTTAAAAATTTGCGGTCGCTCGACCTTTCGAAGGCCGAAATAGCCGTTTACCGCGCCAACGATGAGTATTACCCCGACAATGTGATTCCATCGGGCATTTTTGCCGGAGCACAATTCACACAATTTGAATTTCCGGCCACAGAACGCCTCATTGTCGAGGACGCCGCATTCGCCGGAGCCGCTGTCGAAGAGATTTTCATTCCCGAGTCCGTGGCATCTGTCGGCGAGGGCGCCTTCGCAGGGTCGGCCTTGAAGACAGTCACGCTCAACGGCAAGACAAGTTTCGGCGCATCGGCATTTGCCGACTGCACTGCCCTCGACAATGTAAGCCTTGGCGGACTCACCGATATTCCCGCCCGCATGTTTGCCGGATGCACGGCACTGGCAACAGTAAATGGCGCGGAAAACGTGACATCGATAGGCGACCGCGCCTTCCGGGGCGACGCCGCCCTTGCGTTGTTTGAATTCGGCCCGGCGCTGAAATCGGTGGGCATGGAGGCTTTTGCCGGAGCCGGCCTCGAAGTGGCCGACCTCTCGCAGGCGACGACCCTGACATCGCTCGCCCCAAGGGCGTTCGCCCATAACGCCGCCCTTACCTACGCCGCCTTCGGCCCGGCAATGAAAGACCTCGGCGAAGGCGTGTTCTTCGGCTGCGGCGCCCTCGCAACAGTAGACGCACAAGTCACCAAGATACCCGACTATGCCTATGTGAACGACACCTCGCTCGACATCACCTCTGCATACACCCCGGCCACCACCTCGATAGGCGCATATGCGCTCAAAGGCATGGAGCAGGTGGTGCAACTCAACCTCTATCCGGCTCTCGAGCATATAGGCGACCACGCCATGCAGGGCATGACCGGGCTGGAAAGCATCGACGCCCGCGAGATGACATCCGTACCCGCCCTTGGCGAAAACGTATGGGAGGGCGTAAAGCAAGACCTTGTGGAACTTTACGCCCTCGGCGACATGGCCGACAGTTTCGAGGCAGCCGCACAGTGGCAGGATTTCTACATCGTGAAACTGTCGACAACACTTACCATCGACTCCGAGGCCGTAAAGACAGTAAGCGCGCGATTCGAAGGCCCGGATTTAGTAATCCGCTCGGCCCATTCGCCAATCGCCGAGGCCGTGCTTTACGACACCGCGGGCACACTGCTCACACGCGTGACCCCCGGCACCATCACAGCCACGGTAGAGACTTCGCAGTGGAGCACACGCATCTACATAATATGCGTGACGCTTGCCGACGGCACCCGCGCGACATCCAAACTTATCAGACAATAAACACAGGCTAAACACAGGCATGGGCAAGAACAAACTTCGCAAATTTGCGGAAATGGACCGTCTCGAATGTGTGTTCCAATATCCGTTTTCCGTGCTCCGCGCGGAAGGCTTTCCGCTGAAAGGCCGCTGGCATGAATATTTCAAGAACGACAATCCTATCGTGCTTGAACTCGGATGCGGCAAAGGAGAATATACCGTGGGGCTGGCACGCACCACACCCGATAAAAATTTCATCGGTATCGACATCAAGGGCGCAAGAATGTGGTCGGGCGCACGGCAAGTAGCGGCAGAAGGCATAGCCAACGCCGCCTTTCTGCGCACCTCCATCGAACTCCTTCCGGAGTTCTTCGCTTCCGGAGAAGTGTCGGAAATATGGATTACATTTCCCGACCCGCAGATGCGCAAGGCCGGCAAACGCCTCACAGGCACACGCTTCCTCGAAATGTACCGCCGCGTGCTCACCCCCGGCGGCACCGTGCATCTGAAAACCGACAGCCCCTTCCTGTCGACCTACACCCGCGAGATGCTCCGCGCCAACGGCATCACGCCCGATTTCGACATCACCGACCTCTACGCATCGCCTCTGCAAAGTCACGTTCCGCCCATACGCACCCACTATGAGCAGCAATGGCTCGACCGCGGCCTCACAATAAAATACCTCCGCTTCGCCCTGGCCCCGCAGCCCGCGCTTGTGGAGCCAGACGTGGAAATAGAGCCCGACACCTACCGCAGTTACTCACGTGGCGAAATCCAGATGCCGGAACTGATGCAACACACTAACGACAAATGACCAATTTCCAATGACACTATATCCCAATCTCATACTCGACGCCCTGCGCACAGTGCGCTATCCGGGCAACGGCAAAGACATCGTGTCGCTCGGCATGGTGGAAGACGACATGCGCATCGACGGCAACAAAGTATCGTTCTCGCTCATTTTCGACCGTCCGACCGACCCGTTTATCCGCTCGCTCGTAAAATCGGCCGAGACGGCAATCCTCACCCATGTCGGCAAAGACGTTGAAATTCAAGGCAATATCGCGGTAAAGACTCGCCAGGCCGCCCCCGCGCCCAAGCCGCAAGTGCTTCCGGGTGTAAAAAACATCATAGGCATCTCCTCGGGCAAAGGCGGAGTGGGCAAATCCACCGTATCGGCCAACCTCGCCGTGGCCCTTGCCCGCGAAGGCTACAAAGTGGGACTTCTCGACGCCGATATATTCGGCCCGTCGATGCCCAAGATGTTCGGTGTCGAGAACGAACAGGTGTACATGCACAATGTCGACGGCCGCGACCTTATCATCCCCATCGAGAAATATGGCGTGAAAATGCTGTCGATAGGCCTGCTCGTCAACGCCGACGACGCCCTTGTGTGGCGCGGAGCCATGGCCTCAAAAGCACTCACACAACTCATCGAACAGGCCGACTGGGGCGAACTCGACTATTTCCTCATCGACATGCCTCCGGGCACAAGCGACATACATCTCTCGCTCGTGCAGACACTCGGCATAACAGGCGTGGTGATTGTTACCACCCCGCAGGAGGTGGCCCTCGCCGACGTACGCCGCGGAATCGCCATGTTCACAGGCGAAAAAGTGAACGTGCCCGTGCTTGGCGTGGTGGAGAATATGGCTTGGTTCACCCCCGAGAAGCACCCCGACGAACGCTATTACATCTTCGGACAAGGCGGAGCCGAACGGCTCAAAGAATTGTTTCACGTGGAACTCCTTGCCGAGATTCCGCTTGTGGCAGCAGTAGGCAGGCACGGCGACGAAGGTGCGCCCATAGCCCTTGGCGACTCTATCACGGCCCAGTCGTTTATCCACCTGGCCCACAACGTGATAGACGCCGTCGACCGCCGCAACTCCGATTTGCCGCCCACCGTAAAAGTTGAACTGAAATAATGGCACGGATACTTATACTGAACGGTCCGAACCTTAATATGCTCGGCATGCGCGAGCCGCAAATCTACGGCACCAACACGCTCAGCGACATAATGGAACGCACTGCCGCTCGTTTCAACGGCCGCGCCGTGATTGAATGGAACCAATCCAACCACGAAGGCGCGCTTATCGACGCAATCCAGCAGGCACGTGCCAACGGCTACGACGGCATCGTGCTCAACGCCGGCGCCTACACCCACACATCGCTTGCCATAGCCGACGCCATAGCCGCCGTGCACGGCGCGACGCCCGTGGTAGAAGTGCATCTTAGCAACATCGCCGCACGTGAGGAGATACGCCACCGCTCGCTCATTGCCCCGGTGTGCATAGGCTCGATAGCCGGCTTCGGGGCCGACAGTTATGCCCTTGGCGTCGAGGCTCTCCTCCTAAGAAATAATTAGCGGTAGGTGCGCAAGGCCGGAAGAAAGGCGTCGGGAAAATGCTCGACGGTATACCGTCCAGGGACACCTACAATAGTGATAATGTCGAAACGATAGTCGAACGGACGGTCGAGCGTGCGCAGATACACATCTGCGGCGGCCACAATGCGAGCGCGTTTACGCTTGTCCACAGCAAGCAGCGGGTCGGCCGCGGCTGTGCTCCGTGTCTTCACCTCCACAAATATCATATACTGCCCCTGCTGGGCTATTATGTCGATTTCATAATGGCCCATGCGCCAGTTGCGCTCCACAATGGCGCACCCGGCAGCCACAAACTTGTCCACGGCCACCTGCTCGCCCCAGTTGCCGCAAGATTTATTTTGCGAATAATCCACTTAAATCAAGTATAAGGTATAAGGTATTAGTTATAAGGCAGTTTTGATTTTAAATTTTATAATAACAGCGTAGGGACGCACGGCTCGTGCAATGCGGTTCAAATAAGGGCATACCACAGAATCGCGTAGCGATTCAAGAATGTAGCCGTGGGTGAGGGAGTGGCGGAGCCACGACCGTAACCCACGGAAAAAGGTTGTCGGCAAACGGGGATTTGGAGCGTAGGCCGGCCGGAGCGTTCGGCTATGCCAACCGTGATGCAGAACGCTCCGGCTGGCCTCCGCTCCGATACCACTGGTGCATACAATTCGCATTACCGGGGGTTGCGCTATCGCTCCACCCCCGGCTACTTTCTTGAAGCGCATACGCGCTTCTCCTCCTTAGCAATAGGTTATTTGAACCGCATTGCACGGCTCGTGCGTCCCTACGCTATGGACACAAGCCGGAGGCTTATGTTCCTGATTCTTAGAGGGCGAGGAGTTCGTCGAGTTTTGCGACAAGAGTCTCGCGGCTTTGAGAACCGGAAAGACGGATGTTCACCTTCTGGCCGTTCTTGAAAAAGAGGAAGGTGGGCACGGCCATAACGCGGTAGGTGGTGCAGAGGTCGCCTTCGTCGTCGACGTTGTACTTGCCGATTACCACACGGCCTTCATATTCCTTGGCCAGCTCGTCGATGAGCGGAGCCATGGCGATGCAGGGAGCGCAATATGTGCCCCAGATGTCGATCATCACGGGTTTTCCGGATTCGATGATTTCGTTGACGTTTTCGTCGGTAAAAGTAAATGCCATTATTTCAGGTATAAAGAATAAGTTATTAGTTATAAAGTTTTTATCAGTTGAATTCGTATTCTATGTTGAGGGAATCGAGCATGTCGACCAACTGGCGCGACATTGGCAGACGCGCCGGAGAGCGCAGGCCTACCCAACGGTTTACCTTGGGGTCGAACAGACGGAACGACAGCGTGCCGGGATTCTCCTCTTTTTTCGCTTTTTCGGTATAATCCTTCAAAAGCGTGTGCAGTTGGGGAATGTCGTCGAGGGTGGCCTTGATGCGGATGCCGTTGAGCACCTTTCCTTTCATGTCTTGCAAAAGAGTAATCGACTCTACGTTGAGGTCGATCTGGTCGCCGTATTTGCGTTTTTGGTAGCGTGCCTTTACAAATATCGGTGTGCCCTGGATGCCATAGCGGCCAAAATCGTAGACCTGGTTGCCGAAAAGGCGTATCTCGTACGACCCGGTATAGTCTTCGAGTTTGAGGATGCCGAAAGTGCCGCCATTGCGGGTGGGACGGGTCTCATAGGCTGTGACCATGCCTCCGAACGAAAATTCCACACCGTCTTTTATAGGCAAGTCCTTAATGTCGGAAAGATGGGTTGTCACGCCATAGTTCAGTTCCATATAATAGGGGTCGAGCGGATGCGCTGAAAGATACATGCCCACAAGTTCACGCTCCTTCTCAAGGCGCACCACGGCAGCCCAAGGCTCCTCGTGGCGTATGAGCGGACGGGCGGCATTGCTTATAGATTCGTCGAAGCCAAAAAGCGACGCTTCCTGGTTCTGCTTGTTGCGCTGGAACTGCACGCCATAGCGGAGCAGGATTTCGGACATGGACTCGCCCTTGGGATTCAGCCCAAGGAAGTCCTCGCGTGCTATCTCCTCGAAGCAGTCGAAAGCGCCGGCCTGTGCAAGGGCGTCCATCACGCGGCGGTTGACAGTGCCTGCGGGCACACGCTCTACAAAGTCGTATATATCCTTGAATTTTCCGCCATCGTTGCGGGCCTTTATTATCTCGTCGACCACGTTGGGCCCTACGCCCTTAATGGCCGACAGGCCGAAGCGGATGTCGCCCTTGGCGTTTACACCGAACTTCGAGAACGATTCGTTGACATCGGGGCCGAGCACGGCTATTTTCATCGACTTGCACTCGTCCATGAAGCCCGTGAGTTTGGTAATATCGGTAAGGTTGCGGCTGAGCACGGCTGCCATATATTCCGACGGATAGTTCGCTTTGAGATATGCCGTCTGGAACGCAACCCAGGAGTAACATGTGGCGTGGCTCTTATTGAAGGCGTAAGATGCAAACTTCTCCCAGTCGGCCCATATTTTCTCGAGCACACTGGGGTCGTGGCCGTTCTTTTGTCCTCCTTCAAGGAAAAGGGCTTTCAAGTCCTTCATCTTCTCGATAAGTTTCTTACCCATGGCCTTGCGCAGGGTGTCGCTCTGGCCTCGGGTGAAATTGGCAAGAAGCCTCGACAGGAGCATGACTTGCTCCTGATACACGGTAACGCCGTAAGTATCTTTAAGATACTTTTCCATTTCCGGTATATCGTAGACAATGGGCGAGCGTCCGTGTTTTCGGGCGATGAACTCGGGGATATAGTCCATAGGGCCGGGACGATAGAGGGCGTTCATGGCTATGAGATCCTCGAAGGTGGTGGGCTGGAGTTCGCGGAGGTATTTCTGCATGCCGGGCGACTCGAACTGGAATGTGCCGATTGTGCGCCCCTCGCAATACAGTTTATATGTAGCGGGGTCGTCGATAGGGATATTATCTATATCGACATCAATACCCCGGGTGAGTTTTATATTGTTCACGGCCTCCATTATTATAGAGAGGGTTTTGAGGCCGAGGAAGTCCATTTTTATAAGGCCCGTCTCCTCAATCACAGAGCCTTCGTACTGGGTTACGAGCAGTTTGCCCTCTTCTTTGTCGTTTGCCGTGGACACGGGCACCCAGTCGGAAATATTGTCGCGGCATATGATCACGCCGCAGGCATGCACGCCCGTATTGCGGACGTTGCCTTCGAGCTGGCGCGCATAGTTGAGGGTGTCGCGCACAAGAGGGTTGGGGCTGTTGAGTTCAGGCTCGAACTCCGGCACATATTCAAAACAGTTTTTCAACGTGGTCTTCAACGCCTTGCCGTTTACCTCGGGCATACGCGCCGGCACGAGTTTTGCCAGGCGGTTGCTCTCGGCAAGGGGCAGCTCAATCACGCGCGCCACATCCTTGATGGCCGACTTGGCCGCCATGGTGCCGTAAGTGATGATATGCGCCACTTTTTCCTCGCCGTATTTCTCCGTGACATAATGGAGAACCACTCCTCGGCCGTCGTCGTCGAAATCGACGTCGATATCGGGGAGCGAGATACGGTCGGGATTAAGGAAACGCTCAAACAGCAGGTCGTAGCGCATGGGGTCGATCTGCGTGATGCCGAGGCAATAAGACACGACCGAGCCGGCGGCCGAGCCACGGCCCGGGCCAACGCTTACGCCGAGTTTCGTACGGGCGGCGTTGATAAAATCCTGCACAATAAGGAAGTAGCCGGGGAAGCCCATCGTCTTCATGATGTACAGTTCGAACCGCACACGCTCCACCACATCGTCGGGCAGAGGGTCGCCATATCGGCGTTTCGCGCCGTCGAAGGCGAGTTTTGCCAGATAGTCGGCCTCGAATTTTATGCGGTAGAGTTTATCGTAGCCTCCGAGTTTCTCAATCTTTTCCTTGGCCTTTTCTTCGGAGAGGACAACATTGCCGTTTTCATCCTGAGTGAACTCGTCGAAAAGTTCCTTCTCGGTGATGCGGCTCCGGTATTCCTCTTCCGTGCCAAACTCGGCCGGAATCTCGAAGAAGGGCATGATGGGACCATGGTCGATAGAGTATTCCGACACCTTGGAAAGAATCTCGACAGTGTTGTCGAGCACCTCGGGGATATCGGCAAAGACATCCGACATTTCCTTCTGCGTTTTCAGCCACTCCTGCTTGGTGTAGAGCATACGGCCCTCGTCGTTGAGGTTCTTGCCGGTGGATAGGCAAATCAGGCGGTCGTGAGCCTCGGCGTCGGACTCGTTCACGAAGTGGGAGTCGTTGGATGCGATAAGTTTCACGCCATTCTCGCGGGCGAGCCGTATTATCATCGGCTCTATGCGCATCTGCTCCTCATACACCTCATGGTTGGCGCGCTGCACCGTGGCCTTGTGGCGTTGCAATTCCAGATAATAATCCTCGCCAAAGACACTTTTCCACCACTTCACGCGCCGGTCGGCCTCCTCATAGTCGCCGGCCATGAGCAGTTGCGGAATCTCGCCGCCAAGGCAGGCCGAGCATATTATCAGCCCCTCGCGGTGTTTCTCGATTTCCTGCTTGTCGGTACGCGGATGGGAGTAAAAGCCCTCGGTCCATGCCTTCGACACAAGTTTGATAAGGTTCTTGTATCCTGTAAGGTTCTTGGCAAGCACAATCAGGTGGCGGCCGGTGTCGCGCTTGTCCACATGCTCGTGCAGGTCTTTCTGCGCCACATACATCTCGCATCCGAAAATGGGACGGAAAGCAAGTTGCACCTCCTTTTCGGCAATTTTAGCCCCTATTGCGGCCTTCTCGTCTTCGGGGGCTTCATCGAGCTGCTTTTTCAGGTCCTTTATGGCATCCTTAATCTTTCCTTTTTTCTTTTTCACATAGTTGAAATACTCCTTTATGCCGTACATATTGCCATGGTCGGTTATGGCCAGGCCGGGCATGCCGTCGGCCATGGCTTTGTCGACAAGCGCGGAGACAGAAGCCTGCCCGTCGAGCAGGGAGTACTGCGTATGGACGTGAAGATGAACGAATTGTGCCATTTCGGGGAGATGTGCGTTGAGTTGGAGAGTTGATAAAACAGCGTCAAAGGTACGAAAAAAAATCAATATCCCCCGCCCCGTTTTCACAATTTCGCCATAATGTTGATAACTAAGCAGGCCGAACAACAGGAGTGTCAGGGTTTTGCGTTAATGGCCGTGAATGAACCGTTATTTTTGGATGAATCACGTCGAAGACGTGGCTCCTTTGCCAACTTTGCCGCGAGGCACGGCTTTGCCGTGACCGGCTTGCGTAATTGACTGTTATGATTCAATGAAAAATCCATCGGATATGTGTGTAATTTTTTATTATCCGTGATTGGCTGTTTAAAAAATAATATATAACTTTGGACGTGTTTTCATTCGAACGCGAAATAGAAGATTTCATAGCGTCGCACGGGCTGCTCGAGAAGGGGCGTCCGGTGGTGACTGCCCTCAGCGGGGGCGCCGATTCGGTGGCACTTTTAAGTGTGCTGTCGAGTCTTGGCTATGAATGTGTGGCCGCTCACTGCAATTTTCATTTACGCGGGGCGGAGTCGAACCGCGACATGCGTTTCTGCCAGGATTTGTGCAACGCGCTGGGCGTCGACCTTTATGTGAAGGATTTCGACGTGGATGCCCGTCGGCAAGCCACCGGCGAGTCGGTGGAGATGGCATGCCGGAGCCTCCGCTATGAATGGTTCGACTCGATTATCGACCGCCTGCGCGCTCAGGCCGTGGCCGTTGGCCACCACCGCGACGACCAGGAGGAGACTTTCTTCCTCAACCTGCTTCGCCGTTCGTCGGTGCACGGCCTCGGAGGCATGCGCCCGCGCAACAATATGGTGGTGCGCCCGCTTCTTTGCACGTCAAGGGCCGAAATCCTGAAATATCTCGGCGAACGGGGTCTTGGATATGTAACCGACTCGACAAACGCCGACTGCGACTTCCGCCGCAACCGCCTGCGCAACATCGTGCTCCCGGCCCTGCACAATGAGTTTCCCGAAGCATCGGACGCCATAATAGCATCGATGGCGCATATCGCCGACAACCGCGACCTGCTCGATTCTCTTGTTGCAGAGCGCGCGTCACGATATACCGAGGGCAACGTCATATTTTTATATAAAATCATAGAATCGGAGCGGCATCCTCGCGCGTTGCTCTACGAAATGCTGCGCCCGATGGGCTTCAACGCCTCACAGGCCGCCGATATCATAGCATCAGCCGGGGCATCGGGACGCACGTTTTCGACAGACACGGCCACGGTGGAACTTAGCCGCGGGATTCTTGTCATGACCAAAGGCAAGCCCGAAACGGGCGTCTGCGAAACGGCGGTGTCGCTTCGCCGCGACATCCTAACTCCCGTGCATATTGCCGTGACCGAGCATGATGTGGCGGAATTCCGGCCGGAACGCAACCCTTCTATTGCTTATTTCGACTCCGCGATAGCCTCGCAGCCGCTGACGCTGCGCCACTGGCGGCGCGGCGACCGCATACGCCCTTACGGCATGGACGGCTCGCGGCTGGTGAGCGACCTTTTCTCCGACGCCAAATATTC
>CANRZQ010000023.1 GCA_947644475.1 uncultured Muribaculaceae bacterium | reverse complement strand
AGCCGTGCGTCCCTACACCGTGATTACATTAACTTTTTAATCAGATATACTTAAAGCAAAAAAACAAAACCTCATGTCCCTCCTGTTCTCCTGTCTAAAATTAATCTGCCTCTGTCAAAAAATTACTAAGAATGCAATATGAAAGAACTTGAACATATAGTGGATTTGCTGGCTGAGGAAGGATCGTATGCGTCGCTTTTCCACCGCTGCACCCGAGGCGAGCCCCTGCCGTCGGTGCCCGACCTTAAAGAAATTGTGAAACTGTGCCGCTCGGTCATTTTTCCCGGTTATTTCGGGGTGTCGACCACAGATTCGGCGTCGTTGCGCTATCATATCGGCGTGAGTGTCGAGCGGCTGTACGCGCTGCTCACAAGCCAGATTCATGCCGGGCTGTCGTTCAACTGCGACTGCCGCGACTCGTCGCATCCCGAGGCGGCGCGCGACCTTGCCCGCAAATTCATCGAGCGGCTCCGCTGCTGCGGGCGGCTCTTGCCGACGATGTTCGTGCCATTTTCGACGGCGACCCTGCCGCCGAGAACATAGCCGAGGTAATATCGTGCTATCCCTCGGTGAGGGCAGTGTCGAGTTACCGTATCGCTCACGCGCTGCTCGAGATGGGCGTGCCGCTGATACCCCGCGCCATCAGCGAACTCGCCCATGGCGAGACTGGTGTCGACATTCACCCCGGAGCCACAATCGGGTCGCGGTTTGCCATCGACCATGGCACGGGTGTCGTGATTGGCGCCACATGCATCATCGGCGACAAAGTAAAGATATATCAGGGTGTGACCCTCGGGGCGCGCTCTTTCCCTCTCGACGATGCCACGGGGCTTCCCGTAAAGGGCATACCCCGGCATCCCATCATCGGCGACAATGTCATAATCTACTCAAACGCCACGATTCTCGGACGCGTCACCATTGGCAGCGGCGCCACTGTCGGGGCCAACGTATGGCTCACCCACGATGTGGCTCCGGGTGCCACCGTGTATAAATAGCGAGGGTGGCATACATAATGTTAAAAAGGTGGAAAAAATGTCTGAGAAGACACTTTTCCACCTTGCTTTTTGTCTTGAAATTAACAATTTGTGCTTGTTGGAAACTTACTTTTTTTAATTTTTTAACATTGGTAAGTGTTTGATTATCAGATATGTGTATATTTTGAGAGTTTACCCGGGGCTTTTACCGCCTGTTTCGGAGACGAAAATCATGTGCTAACTTTGCGTTGTGATTGAATCGCAGGCTTCACCTGATGAAAAGCCAAGAGGGCGCATCAAATCCATGAAAACAACCGCCGCCCTGATTCAACATTTTTTAATATCCGTGAGAAGACAAAACTTAAATCCTAATAATTCTAATTCATTATTCAATGAGAAATCTTAGAACGTTATTTACACATTCTTTTCTCATGATGCTTGCGTTGGTGCTTGGAGCCTCTCCGGCACTGGCGCAGAGTGTCATCAAGGGAACTGTGACCGACGCCGAGGGTGAACCCCTGATCGGTGCCGGTGTTGTGGTCAAAGGCCGCACAATGGGTGTCATCACCGACTATGACGGTGTGTTCAATATCCAGGCCACAGAGGGCCAGACCCTCGTATTCACCTCCATCGGCTTCAAGCAGCAGGAAGTAAAGGCTGCCCAGGGCATGACGGTGGTGATGCAGGAAGACAACGCGCTTCTCGACGAAGTGGTTGTAATCGGTTACGGCGAAGTTAAGCGCGGCGATGTTACCACTGCCGTTTCGTCCGTATCGGCAAAAGAACTCGCCAACCGCCCCATCGTGTCAGCAGGCCAGGCCATCCAGGGCAAGGCTGCCGGTGTGAATGTAATGTCGCCCAACGGCTCGCCCGGCACCGCTCCCCAGATTCGCGTGCGCGGTACAACATCTATGAACGGCTCCAACGACCCCCTCTATGTGGTTGACGGTGTGCCTGTCGACAACATCAACTTCCTGTCGGCCAACGATATCGAGAACATCCAGATTCTTAAAGACGCCTCCTCTGCCGCTATCTACGGTTCGCGTGGCGCCAACGGTGTCGTGCTCGTCACCACAAAGAAAGGCTCAAGCCAGGATGCCAAAATCTCCTTCAACGGATATTATGGCGTGACCAAGGTGAGCAACAAAATCAAGCCCCTCAACGTGGCCCAGTATAAGGAACTCATGGACGAAATCGGCATGATCAACCTTCCCGACGGCCTCACCGACCAGACCAACTGGTTCGACGAGGTGTTCCGCACAGGCCAGACCCAGAACTACCAGGTGAGCATCTCCCAGCAGGCTGAGAAACTGCGCTACTACCTCTCCGGCGGCTACACCCGCGAGGACGGTACTATCCGCGAGACAGCCTTCGAACGCTATAACTTCCGTGCCAACATCGAAGGCACCGTGCGCTCTTGGCTCGACATCCGCGCCAACATGTCCTACTCCGACAACACCTCCTACGGCGGCATCATCTCCGGCAACGGCGGCTCGCGCGGCGGTGTGATCATCTCCTGCATCCAGACCCCGACCTACGCTCCCATCTGGGACACCGAGAACCCCGAGCACTACTATAACAACTTCTACGGCGTAGGCGGCCTCACTCACCCGCTCGACAACCTCGCCCGCTCCAAATACAGCCGCGGCAAGGAAAACCGCCTCATCGCTTCGGGCGAACTCCTGTTCCACATCATCCCCGGCCTCAACTTCACATCGAAGTTTACCATGGACCGCCGCAACGCCATCTCCACTTCGTTCCTCGACCCGGTGCACACCACCTACGGCCGCGAACAGCATGGCTCCGGCTCCGACAACCGCAACCAGAACACCGTGCTCACATGGGATAACATCGCAACATACTCGCTCAAATTTGCCAAAGTGCACCAGCTCGACATTATGGCCGGCGCATCGTGGACAGATTCCGACTACCGCAACTCATGGATCAACGGCTCACGCTACCGCGACGACAAAGTGCAGACCCTCAACGGCGCCAACCGCATCGGTCTTGGCGGTGCCGGCTCGGGCGCTTCCGAATGGGGCATCATGTCGTACTTCGGCCGTGTAAGTTACAACTTCGACTCCCGCTACCTCATCTCCGCTAACGTGCGTATGGACGGCTCGTCGAAACTCCACCCCGACCACCGCTGGGCCACATTCCCCTCGGTATCGGCCGCATGGCGCATCTCCAACGAGAAATTCATGGAAGACGCCTCCTCCTGGCTCACCGACCTTAAACTCCGCGCAGGCTGGGGCCAGACCGGCAACCAGGGCGGTGTAGGCGACTACGCTTACCTTCAGCGTTACAACTTCGGATATGTGGAATGGTACAAAGTGCCCGACGCAGGCGACACATTCGACTACGCCAACGCCGTGCCCAACCTCTCGCAGGCCAACCTCCGCACAAAAGACCTCAAATGGGAACGCACCACCCAGACCAACGTCGGTGTCGACTTCTCAGTGCTCAACGGCCGCCTCTCTTTGACTGCCGACGCTTACTACAAGAAAACAACCGACATGCTCATGTGGGTATCGCTCCCCTCGGGTGCCGCTGCCGCCAACTCAATCCAGCGCAACGAAGGCGAGATGACCAACAAAGGTTTCGAGTTCTCAATCACCTCACACCAGTTCGAAGGTGAGTTCTCGTGGAGCACATCGTTCAACATGTCGTTCAACAAGAACAAACTCGACAAACTCGCCCTCCAGAAAGTTTACTATGCCGGCTCCACCAACGACTACGTGAACGAATCGCCCGTGCGCAACGAGCCCGGCCGTCCCCTCGGCGGATTCTACGGATACATCTCCGACGGCGTCGACCCCGAAACCGGCGAACTCATGTACCGAGACGTAAACGGCGACGGACGCCTCTCATCGTCGGACCGCACCTACATCGGCGACCCCAACCCCGACTTCACCTACGGTATGACCAACAACCTTTCGTGGAAAGGCTTCAACCTCAATATCTTCATCCAAGGCTCTTACGGCAACGACATCCTCAACGTGGGCCGCATGGAGACAGAAGGCATGTACAACGGCATGAACCAGTCGACACGCGTGCTCAACCGCTGGCGCATCCCCGGCCAGATCACCGACGTGCCCAAGGCCGGCTTCGACATGAAGACCTCTACCTACTTCATCGAGGATGGTTCTTACCTCCGTCTCAAAGACATCTCGCTCTCTTACGACATCACAGGAAAATGGATGAAGAAAGCCGGAATCACCAAACTCCAGCCCTACTTCACCGCCACCAACCTCCTTACCTGGACATCCTACAAGGGCTACGACCCCGAGGTTAACCAGTACGGCAACTCCGGTACCGTGCAAGGCATCGACTACGGTACATATCCCCAGTCGAAGAGTTTCATTTTCGGTGTAAACGTAGAATTCTAAACATTTAAAACGAAAAATTTCCATGAAAATATATAAATATGCACTTATCGGCGTGATGGCCTCCGGAGCCGCTCTTTCCGGCTGCTCGCTCGACTATGTGCCCGAAGACCAATACTCCGACGTCACCATCCCCCCCTCCGACGATGAAGACGAGGAACAGGCCCGCTTCGAGACGGCTACCGACGTCGAGAACTACATGAACGCCATCAACAACAAATACAAGAACCAGCAGGAACACTGGTATCTCGACCAGCTGCTCATCGCCGACTCGCACTCCGACAACGCCTATGCCGGAACAACCGGCGCCGAGGTTGTGCCTTACGAAGACAACTCCATCGAAGGCTCCAACTCCGTGCTCAAACGCGACTGGGACCGCTACCTCGGCGACGTGGCTTACGCCAACGTGCTCATCAACGAGGTCGACAAAGTGAAAGACAACAGCCTCTCGGCTTCTGAAATCACATCCTACCAGGCACAGGGACGCCTCTTCCGTGCCATGATATGGTTCGACATGGTGCGCCTCTGGGGCGACATCCCCGTGATCAAGGCTACTGCCAAGGACATCACCGCCGACAATATCGACGAAAGTTACGAGGCATACTTCCCCGAGCAGAGCACCGAACTCGAAGCCTACCAGGCTATCGTGGAAGACCTCGAATTCGCCCTCGCCAACTGCCCCACCAACAATGGCGACAAGTCGAAACTCACCCAGGAAGTGGCCATGGCAATGCTCGCCAAGGTATATGCCGAGAAACCCGTCCGCGACTACTCGAAAGTAATCCAGTATGCCGACCAGCTCGCCTCGCGCGGCTACGACCTCGTCGACGACTTCTCCGACCTCTGGGCGCTCAACGAAGACAAATCCGACGCCCGCGTACGCAACACAAAAGAAGCAATCTACGAGGCTCACTTCGCTCCCGGCGCAGGCTCCTGGGTAACCTGGATGTTCGGCCGCGACGAAATGGACTGGAACTCATCGTTCACATGGGCAAAATGGATTACCCCCTCGCGCGACCTCATCAACGAGTTCACCGCCGAAGGCGACAACGTGCGCTATCCCGAATCCGTCGTTTGGCGCGACTGCACATGGAGCAACTACTATCCCGCCGATAACTACGCATTCATGTACAAATGCCGTGCAAACGCCGTATCCATCATCAAGATCCGCTACGCCGACATCCTCCTGCTCAAAGCCGAGGCTAAAATCGTGGGCGAGTCCACACGCGACCTCGCAGGCGCAGCCGACATCATCGACAAGGTGCGCCAACGCGCAGGCCTGGGCAAACTCTCCAACACCGTGCGCGCCAGCCAGGAAGCCCTCTTCGATGCTTATCTGAAAGAACGCCGCCTCGAACTCTGCTTCGAAGGCCAGCGCTGGTTCGACCTCGTGCGCCTCAACATGGTGGAGAAGATAATGAACGCCGTATACGCCAAAGACTCCGGCCGCCACGCACAGCGAAACATCTTCAACGAGAACTCTTACCGTCTCGCCATCCCGCAGGGCGCTATCGACCAGAACGACAACCTCGTTCAGAACCCCGGCTACTAACCGGCGATTCAAGGTAAAATAAGAAAGGTTTCTAATATTGAATATCGAGCAGACAGGGGGTGGGCGCCGCCTCTTGATGTGAAAGCCGACGGCTGCACACCCCCTGTTTTTCTCACCTTAAAAACAAACACTTAAAATGTTGTCAACCACATATAAATCCATATTCTGCGCTGCGGCCCTCGTCGGATCGATGGCAATGTGCTCTTGTGGAGACTCCGACCCCAAGCCCGGTCCCGGCACGCCCGATAAGCCCGACACTCCCGACACCCCCGTCGAGACCAAGGACGTGCGCGTGATCACCACCACAGCCAACCGCTCGCTCGACCTGGCCGAAAGCGCGCTGTCGTTCTCGACATCCGACAATATGTCGCCCTCGACCATCCGCCTCAACCCCACCGAGGAATTCCAGACAATGGACGGTTTCGGCGTGGCCATCACAGGCTCCACATGCTACAACCTGATGAAGATGAAGCCCGCCGACCGCAAGGCGTTCCTCGAACTCACTTTCTCGCCCGAAAACGGCTACGGATTCTCCTACTGCCGTGTCGCCATCGGCTGCTCCGACTTCTCGCTCAGCGAATACACCTGCTGCGACAAGGAAGGTGTCGAGAACTTCGCCCTCACCGATGAGGAAAACAACTACGTAATCCCCATCCTCAAGGAAATCCTCGCCATCAACCCCTCGATGAAAATCATGGGCACACCCTGGACCGCTCCCCGATGGATGAAAGTCGAGAACCTCGACAACCTCAAGCCCAAAAACTCGTGGACATCGGGCCAGCTCAATCCCAAATACTATCAGGATTACGCCGAGTATTTCGTGAAATGGATCAAAGCCTTTGAAAAGGAAGGCATCAAGATCTACTCCGTAACACCCCAGAACGAGCCCCTCAACCACGGCAACTCCGCATCGATGTACATGCCCTGGACACAGGAACGCGACTTCGTGAAGACAGCCCTCGGCCCGGCATTCAAAAACGCCGGCATCGACACCAAAATCTACGCTTTCGACCATAACTACAACTACGACAACGTAGCCGACCAGAAGTCCTACCCCCTCAACATCTACAAGGACGGCGACGCAGCCCAATACCTCGCCGGCGCCGCTTACCACAACTATGGCGGCAACAAGGACGAGCTCACCGCCGTGCACAACGCCGCTCCCGGCATGGACCTCGTGTTCTCCGAGACATCCATCGGCACCTGGAACAACGGCCGCGACCTCTCCCGACGTCTCGACGAAGACATGCGCGAGGTGGCTCTCGGCACCGTAAACCGCTGGTGCAAAGGCGTGATCGTGTGGAACCTCATGCTCGACGAAGACCGCGGTCCCTACCGTCCCGGCGGATGCTCCACATGCTACGGCGCTGTCGACATCAACCGCGACTACACCACCATCACTCGCAACTCCCACTACTACATCATCGCACACATGTCGTCGGTAGTAAAACCCGACGCAGTGCGCATCGGCACATCCGGATTCACCACCTCCGGCCTCGACTACTCTGCATTCCGCAACCCCGACGGATCGTATGCCCTGGTGGCCAACAACCGCAACGCCACAAAAGTACGCTTTGTTGTCGACGACGGCGTGCGCCACTTCACCTACGAAATGCCGGCCAACAGCGCGGCTTCCCTTACCTGGAAAGACTAACCTTATTTTATTTGACCAATCAATATGAAATTCTATAAATTTCCCATAATAGCAGCCGTTGCGCTGTCTGCATCAATGGTGGCATGCGACGACGACGATCTCGGCCCGGGCAATCCCGTGATGCAAGTCGTATCCTCGCCCTCCGACGTCCACTTCGGCGACTCGCTCGAATTCGTTATCAACGCTTCCGATGCATCAGTGCCCTTGTCAACAATCCACGCCACTCTCTACTTCGGCGACGAGCCCGTAGAGGAAACCGTGATCCGCACCAAGGAATCCGGCAAGGACTACACCGGCAAAATCTACATCCCCTATTTCGCCAACGTGCCCGACGGCAAGGCCCGCCTCCACCTCTCGCTCCAGAACATCTCCTTCACCATGGTTGAGGAAGACCGCGAGATTTCAATCACCCACGCGCAGTATCCCTATCTCACACTCGTGACCAAAGGCGAGAACGGCGAGGAAACCTACCGCATGGAGCGCACCGAGGGCGACACCTACGCCGTGAAGGCAAAGTTCCCCCAGAAACTTCCCGCAAAAATCATCGCCCCCGCCACCGGCACCTACGGCAATGAAATCACATTCGGATACGCCTCAGGCGCAGTCACAATCAACGGCACCAACGACATCCCCTTCTCCAACTCGAAGGCCGGAAAATATGAGGTTACATTCAACACCCGCACATTCGAAGGCTCGCCCTTCGTAGTGATGAAACTCGGCAACGACGAATTCATCACCGACGACAACAACGCCGACCTCGCCGTGCTCGACATCAACCTCACCCAAGGCCAGCCGATGGAATTCTCCGGAATCCCCTCGTTCGAGCAGTGGTGGATCGACCCCGACTTCATCAAAGTGGCTGCCGACGGCTCCATGACATGGGCTCCCATGAGCGGCACCTACCGCATCATCGCCGACCAGGGCAACAAATACTTCCGCATCTACTCCATCACAGGCTCCAACCCCACAGTCCTCTCCGACGACGGCTCCGGCGCCCTCTGGGTTATCGGCGCATCGGTTGGCAAGCCCAAAGTCTCGACAAACGAAGTAGGCTGGACCACCGAAAACGCACTCTGCATGGCTCCCGTCGCCGACAAGGTTTACCAGATAACATTCATCGGCGGCAAGACCGTGAAGACCGACGGCATCAACTTCAAATTCTTCGGCCAGATGGGCTGGGGCGTCGAACTCAAAGGCTCGGCCAACTTCGTTGAAGTGCCCTCCGACCTCGTGGGCGTAGGCGACGGCGACGGCCACGACGACGGTAACCTCTACCTCCTCGACGGCGTAACCCTCCAGCAGGATATGCGCTACGTATTCACCGTCGACCTCACCGGCGGTCTCAACGCAGCCAAACTCTCCGTCAAGGAAGACGGCATCGACGACACCCCCGTGATTGAGGCTCCCGTGCTCGTCAACGACACCAAGATTGCCGACGGCGGCACAGCCATGGACCTTACCCAAGGCATGGAACTCTCTGTCTCCGGCGCTGAAATCGAATATGCCGACCCCGACTACTTCACCGGCGAAGATGGCGAATACACATTCAACGCCGTCAACGGCAAATACCTTGTAATCATATCCAAAGGCATCCTCTCGGCCAAGGCCCTCAACTCCGACGGCACATCCGGCACATACGAAGGCGATGCAAAAGCCATCTGGCTGATGGGCTGGGGCGTTTCCTCGCCCTCCAACTCCACGCAGTTTGGCTGGGACCCCGGCAAGGCCTACTCAGTGGCTCAGATAGCCCCCGGCAAATACCAGTTCTCCGGATACGCCGGCCCTGAAAACGGCTCGTCGATCGGCGACCGCTTCCGCACCGACTACCTCTCGTTCAAATTCTTCGGACAAGACGGCTGGGGATACGAGTTCAGCGATGCCAACGCCCTCGCGCTCACCGAAAATGCCAAAGCCTTCCTCAAAGTCGACGGCAACTTCCTGCTCGCCGACGGCGTCACACTCGAACAAGGCGCATTCTACGTAATCACAATCGATACAAACGCCATGACTCTCGACATGGTCAAGAAGTAAATCCGATAAAGAGTACAGATAAAATATTCTGAAGTTTCTCACGGACTTCTTTTACCGGTCGGGCCGAAGTGATTCACCCCGGCCGGTTTTTTATATGGTATTATGATTAAACCCTTGCATTTCTCGGAAATTTTTGTAATTTTGCAGATTGAATCTGCTAATCCTAACAATAACTCTACTAAAATACATTCATGAAGACTATTTCATTGATAGCCGCCGGTGTTATAGCCTGCTCGTTTGCATCTAACGCTGCCGACATCCCCGTCTATCTCGATGACTCGAAACCCCTCGAACAGCGCGTTGAGGACGCTCTCGGCCGCATGACCACGGAGGAGAAAATTGCCATTATCCATGCGCAGTCGAAATTTGGATCGCCCGGCGTGAAACGCCTCGGCATCCCCGAAGTATGGACCGACGACGGCCCCCACGGCGTGCGTCCCGAAGTGCTCTGGGACGAATGGGAGCAAGCCGGATGGACCAACGACTCCTGCGTCGCCTTCCCCGCCCTCACCTGCCTTGCCGCCACATGGAATCCCGAAATGTCGTATCTCTACGGCAAAAGCCTCGGCGAGGAAGCACGCTACCGCAACAAACAGGTGCTCCTCGGCCCCGGCGTCAACATCTACCGCACGCCTCTCAACGGCCGCAACTTCGAATACATGGGCGAGGACCCCTACTTGGCCTCAATCATGGTGGTGCCCTACGTCAATGGATTGCAGGACCAGGGTGTGGCTGCATGCGTGAAGCACTATGCGCTCAACAACCAGGAAATCAACCGCCACACCACCAACGTCACCATCGACGACCGCACTCTCTACGAAATCTACCTCCCCGCCTTCAAGGCCGCTGTCGACGGTGGCGCATGGACTATAATGGGCGCATACAACCTCATGGGCGACCAGCACCTCTGCCATAACGACCGCATGCTCAACAAAATCCTCAAGGACGAATGGGGATTCGACGGCGTGGTCATCTCCGACTGGGGCGGCACTCACGACACCAAGCAGGCCATTACCAACGGTCTCGACCTGGAATTCGGCTCCTGGACCAACGGCCTCAACAACGGCGCTTCCAACGCCTACGACAACTATTACATGGCACAGCCCTACCTCCGACTTATCAAAGAAGGCAAGGTGGGCACAAAAGAACTTGATGACAAAGCCCGCCGCGTGCTCCGCCTTATCATGCGCACATCCATGGACCGCAACCGTCCCTGGGGCTCGATGCTCACCCCCGAGCACTACGCCGCAGCACGCCAGATCGGCGACGAAGGCATCGTCCTGCTCAAAAATCAGAATTCTGTCCTCCCCATCGCCTCATCGGCCAAGAAAATCCTCGTCGTAGGTGAAAACGCCGTGAAAATGATGACCGTTGGCGGCGGCTCCTCATCGCTCAAAGTGCAGCGCGAACTCTCGCCCCTCGACGGCATCCGTGCAGCCGCTCCCGCCGGCGCCGAGGTTGAATGGGTGCGCGGCTACGTAGGCGACATCGGCGGAGAATACAACGGTGTCACCACCGGACAGGACCTCTCCGAATCCCGCTCGGCCTCCGAACTCATCGCCGAGGCAGTGGAAAAAGCCAAGGACGCCGACTACGTAATATTCATCGGCGGCCTCAACAAAGCCTCGCATCAGGATTGCGAAGACTCCGACCGCTTTGGCCTCGAACTGCCCTACGACCAGGATGCCGTTATCAATGCCCTCGCCAAGGCTAACAAGAACCTCGTCGTGGTCAATATCTCCGGCAACGCCGTGGCAATGCCCTGGGTGAAAGAAGTGCCCGCCATCGTTCAGGCCTGGTTCCTCGGTTCCGAAGCCGGCAACTCTATCGCCGACGTGCTCTATGGTAAGGTAAACCCCTCGGGCAAACTTCCCATGACATTCCCCGCATCGCTCAAAGACGTTGGCGCTCACAACTTCGGCGAAATCGCCTATCCCGGCGTGGCTCGCAACGACGGCTCCAATATCCTCGACGAGACATACTCCGAAGGCATCTACGTAGGCTACCGCTGGGCCGACAAGAAAAAGACCGCGCCCATCTTCCCCTTCGGCCACGGCCTCAGCTACACAACCTTCGAATACGGCAAAATCTCTGCCGACCGCAAGGACATGACCGCCGACGACACCATCACATTCACAATCCCCGTCACCAACACAGGCTCCGTGGCAGGTCAGGAAATCGTCCAGCTCTACATCACCGATCCCAAATGCACCGTCGACCGTCCGGTCAAGGAACTCAAAGGCTTTGCCAAAGTGAGCCTCGCTCCCGGCGAAACCAAAGACGTGAAAATCTCTGTGGATAAATCAGCCCTCTCTTACTTCGACGCCGACACCCACGCATGGGTGGCCGAACCCGGCGAATTCCGCGCCCATGCCGCCGCCTCCGCCGGCGACATCCGCTCCACAGCCAAGTTCACCCTCAAATAAAATCGATTTCCCTCGACATAAATCGACATAAATCGAAATAAAATCGCCCCAAAAAGCCGCTTGCTTTTTGGGGCGATTATTTTTTACAGGCGGATGGTGAAGGTGGTGGCCGGGCGCGTTGAGAGGGTGAGGGTGCCGCCGAGGGTGGTGATGATGCGGCGGCAGAGGCTCAGCCCGATGCCGCTGCCAGTGGGCTTGGTGGTGAAGAAGGGGGTGAAAATCTGGGCGGCGAGTTGGTCGGGAATGGGTTCGCCGTCGTTGGATACGGAGATTTCAACCGTTTCATCGTCGCGCACCCGGGCATTCACCTCCACAATCGACGGGCGGGCCTCTACGGCGTTTTTCACGATGTTGACGAGCACCTGGTTGAGCATCGACTCGTCGGTATAGAGTATGGCGTCGGGCGGGAATACCGATACGCGGAATTCTACCTGCGACGCGTTTTCCGGCGAAGCCATCAAGGCCACAACGCGCTCGGCAAACGGCTTGATGTAGAATACTTTCGACTGTGGGGCCGGGATTACGGTGAAGCGGCGGAAATTGCGCACGAAATCCATCAGGGCGCGGCTGCTCGACGACACCACCTGCAACTGGCCGCGCAGTTCGTCGTCGTCCAAGTCGCGCGACAGGGTCTCGGCTATCGAACTGATGGGGGTGAGCGAGTTCATGATCTCGTGGGTGAGCACACGGGTGAGTTTTTCCCACGATTCCACCTCGGCTGTCTGCACGGGGCGGCGTATGTCGGTGATGGTGTATACGGTGTGGCGTGTGCCGCGCAGCGTGGCCGGAGTGGAACTTATGGCCAGTCCGGGCGCGTCGGAGGGCAGCTGGCGCAGGTCGGTGAGCGCAGGCAGCGACAGCAGCGACAAGGCGGCGCGGTTGGCATGTATCACATGCCCGTGGTCGTTGGCCACGACAATGCCGGTGTCGACAAGGTCGATTACGAGGTTGAGAAACTCCTCGTTCTGCCGGGCATCCTCGGCAAGTATCTCGAGGTGGGAGACAATGCGGTTGAGCGTGAGGTTGATGTCGCGCTCGTGGGGTGGCACCCCCTCGGTGGGAAATTTGTATGAGAAGTCGCCGTGGAGAGCCGCGCTTATGAGGTAGCGCACGCGGCGGCGCAGACGGTTGACGCTGTCGAGCACCTTTCCGGCGCAGGCCAAGGCGCACACCAGCGCGCCAATGCCCCAGTACTCACGCCCTGCGGCATATAAGAAGCATGAGGCCATGGTGAGCACCATGGCTGCTCCGAGCCAGAAGGCAGGCCCTGCAAGATAATCTCTCTTAAAGGCCATATTTGCGTATCTTGTTGTAAAGGGTCTGGCGGGTGATGCCGAGCTGGCGCGCCACTTCGGCGAGGTTGCCCCCGTTGCGGCGTATGGCCGAGGCTATGGCCGTGCGCTCCATGTCCTCGAGAGTGCCGGCGTCGGTTGAGGCCGGGGAGTCGGCAGTGTCGAAGAGGTCGAAAGCGTCGGAGCGGAGTACATCGCCCTCGCTCATTATCAGAGCCTTTTCCACCACATGCTCGAGTTGGCGGATGTTGCCCGGCCATTGCTGCGCTTGTAGGCGGCGCATGACCTCGTCGGCAACGGCAGGCACATCCTTGCCGTAGATGCGGGCGTATTTTTGCAGGAACAGGTCGACGAACGCCGGTATGTCGTCGCGGCGGTCGCGCAGCGGCGGCAATTCGAGCACCACGGTGTTTATGCGGTAGAAAAGGTCCTGGCGGAACTCGCCCGAGGCCACCATGCGCGGCAAGTCGAGGTTGGTGGCGCATATCAGGCGTATGTCGACGGGGCGCGGCGTGTTGCTGCCCACGCGCACGATCTGCCGCTGTTGCAGGGCTGTGAGCAGTTTGGCTTGCAGGCGGTAGGGGAGGTTTCCGATTTCGTCGAGGAAGAGGGTGCCTCCATGAGCGGTCTCGAATTTTCCGGGCCGGTCGGCCTTTGCGTCGGTGAACGCTCCGCGCACGTGGCCGTACAGTTCGCTCTCGAAAAGCGTCTCGGTCACGGCGCCCATGTCTACGGCCTCCATCGGGCCGGCCGAGCGGGCCGACATGCGGTGTATCTCGCGGGCGAGCAAGTCCTTGCCCGTGCCGTTCTCGCCGGTGATGAGTATGTTGGCGTTTGTGGCGGCCACGCGCTCGGCTATGCGGCGCAGGGCAGCCATGGCCGGCGAGTCGCCCCACAGCATCTGCGAGGCGGGAGCAGCCTTGGGCTTGCCCTTGTCGCCGAACGCAGCTTTGAGCGAGGTCACGAGCGCGTCGTTGTCGAAAGGCTTGGTCACGAAGTCGACGGCGCCGAGTTTCATGCCCTCCACGGCAAGGGCCACGTCGGCATAGGCCGTGAACAGCACCACGGCCGTCTGCGGGCTCAGGCGGCGGATCTCGCGGAGCCAGTAAAGGCCCTCGTTGCCTGTGTTTACCGTGGCCCGGAAATTCATGTCGAGGAGCACCACCTGCGGGCGGTGGCGTCGCAGCAACTCGGGGATAGCGTCGGGAGTGGGCGAAGTCACCACCTCGTCGACGCGCCCCTTCATCAGCAGCCTCACCGCCGACAAAATATCCTTATTGTCATCAATTACAAGCAGAGTAGCCATGTCATTCGGTTTGTAAATAATGTATTTTTTGCAAAGGTACAAAAAATAATGTCATTAAGGTCCTTAGAGCCGATAAGGACCTTAATGACATTTTTTTATTCGTTGCGGCAGAGGGAGGCCACGGGGTTGGCGGTGGCGGCGCGGTAGGAGCGGATGCCGGCGCAGAGAAGCACCACGATGTAGACGGCGGCCACTCCGGCCAGGGCGGCCGGGATGCTCAGCGGGGCATGGGTGCTGTAATTGTCGAACCAGCGCAGGGTGGTCCATAGCGCGGCGGCGCCTCCGGCAAGCAGGGCCGGCACGGCTATGCGCGTGATGCCCGACGAGAGTAGCCGCAGGATGTCGGCCACGGTGGCGCCGTTGACCTTGCGCACGGCTATCTCCTTGCGACGTCGGTTCACCTCGTCGCCCACATAGCCGATGAGGCCAATTAGCGAGATCACCAAGGCAATGATGCAGCAGGCGGTGACGGAGTTGCGGAGGTTGCGCTCGCTTTCGTAGTATTGGTTTACGAGCAGGCGGTAGGACTCGGCAATCAAGTCGGCGCCGGGAGCCACTGCGGCGATGGTTTTGTTTACGGCGGCGATATTCTCCGGCGACAATTCCCGCAGGCGTATAAACAGGGCCGTGGGACGGTAGACGTTGTTGTTGTGGTGGTTGTAGAAAATCACCTGCGGGCGCGTGTCGGCCGAGGCCACGGAGCCTACCTCGATGTCGTTGAACACGCCGGAGATGGTGTATAGGTCGGATTCCGACCGGCTGTGCTCGGTAATCAGCACCGACCGGCCTATCGCGGAGTCCCAGCCGAGCATGTCGCGCATTTTCTCGGCAAAACGGCGGCTCACCATAATGTTGTTCTCGTTAGACTCGGCGGGGTCGAATACCTTGCCCTCGGCCAGGGTGATGCCCAGGGTGGGGAAGTAGCCGTCGGACACATAGTAGAGGTCGCAGATGTTGAAGAGTTCGCGGGGGTCGCCGGGCACCTGCACGTTGTTGCCCGACTGGTTGTTGATGGGCAGCGAGCAGCCCAATGCGGCATTTTCCACGGCGGTGAGCCCTTTGAGCGATGCCACAAGGGTGTTGAGGCGTTCCGATTCGATTTTCGAGCCGTCGCACACAAGGAGGTTTTCCATTTCGTAGCCGGTGTCGTGGGCCGTCATGTAGGTGTATTGGCGCGAGATGTTGATGAGCATCACAGCCACATACGCGCTTCCGGCAAACTCTACGAAAAGCAGGCATTTTTTCCACCAGCGGCGCGACGACGACAGGCCGCGGAAAGCCGCGGCCACCGGCACGCGGGCGAAGAACCACCAGGTGGCGGCAACCGTCACGGTAAGCACCGCCGCCACTATGGCCGCGAGCACGGCGATGGTGGCCGGGGTGAACAGCGCGGCATACGACACTCCGAGCATCTTCTCGATGATGCCTCGCAGGGCCGTGGCCAGGGCGGCTCCCACGGCCAGGGCGGCAAGCAGGTTGGCGAGAGATTCCGCGGCCACGAGACGCAGGAGGTCGGCCGACGATGAGCCGTAGCATTTGCGCACGCCTATTTCCTTGGCGCGCTCCATGAGCGTTGACAGCACGATAAGGATATAGTTGAGCACGGCAATGACGATGAGGATGGCGGCGATGAGCAGCATCATGTTGTTGAGGTTGCGCACCTTGGGATTCTCGCGGTGCAACTCAGAGATATGGCCAAGGCCGTAGCGCAGGTCGATGCCGGCCTCCTCTAATTGCTTTATGTCGACGTGGCTTTCCTGCACGCGGCGCATGGCGGCGGTCACGGCCGCGATGTCGGCTCCCGGGCGCAATTTGGCGTATGAGCGGTAGCGGTCGTTGCCCACCCAGTTTTCGGTCGACCGCTGGTTGTAGGCCGCGAGCGACGATATGGCGGTGAAATCGAGAGTGCTGTTCTCGGGATAGTCCTCGAACACGCCGCCGATCTCGAATTTCAGGTCGGGATACATGTCGGGATGGAACGTCTTGCCGACGGCCTGGTCGACGCCGCCGAATTTCTCGGCCACCGAGCGCGACACCATAGTGCCGAACGGCTTGGCGAGCACCTCGCGCGGATTGCCGGCGAGCACTTCCGAGGCAAACACCTCGAACCACATCGAGTCGGCAAGCATGAAATTCATCGAAATCATGTTTTCCTCGTCCACGGCATATTTGGTGTTGCCGTCCCACAGATAGGTCATGCGCGTGGCGCAGTCGATGTCGGGAATCTCAGCGGCCATATACGGCGCGATTGCGCCGGAAGTCTGGTCGTAACTCTGCGATTCGTTCTCGCGCTCGACGAGCGAGCGTATCACATATACATGCTCGTTGCCGGGGAAGAACGTGTCGAACGACTTCTCGAAATGCACCTTGGCCACAAGCAGCAGGCCGGCGGTGATGCCGAAAGCGAGACACAGGATTTTGAGCACGTTGCCGTGCCGGAACAGATTTTTAAGTGTGTTAGCCATGCTTAGAGTTGGGCTTTTTCCACGACCTTGCCGTCGAAGAGGTTGATAACGCGGTGGGTGTATGCGGCGTCGCGTTGCGAGTGTGTCACCATCACGATGGTTGTGCCCTCGCGGTTGAGTTCGGTGAGGAGGTCCATCACCTCGCGGCCGTTCTTGGAGTCGAGGTTACCCGTAGGTTCGTCGGCGAGGATGAGCGACGGACGGCCCACCACGGCGCGGGCTATGGCGGCGCGCTGCTGCTGGCCGCCGGAGAGTTGCTGCGGGAAATGCTTGGCGCGGTGGGCTATGCCCATGCGCTCGAGCACCTCGGCCACGCGTTTTTTACGGTCCGACGCCGATATGTTGAGATAGCGCAGTGGCAGTTCGACATTTTCCTCGATATTGAGTTCGTCGATGAGGTTGAAGTTCTGGAACACGAATCCGATTTTGCCTTTGCGAAGGGCCGTGCGGTTTTTCTCTTTGAGAGCCGACACGTCGGTGCCGTCGAGCACATAGGAGCCTTCGGTGGGATTGTCGAGGAGGCCCACGATGTTGAGCAGGGTCGACTTGCCGCAGCCCGAGGGGCCCATCACGGCTACAAATTCGCCTTTGTCAACATTCAACGATACGCCGCGCAGGGCCAGGGTTTCAACTTCTTCGGTACGGAAAATTTTGGTGAGGTTTTCGATTTTAATCATGATTTTTGGGAGTTGGGAAGTTTGGAAGTTTAGAAGTTTGGAAGTTTAGAAGTTTGGAAGTTTAGAAGTTTGGAAGTTTAGAAGTTT
>CANRZQ010000022.1 GCA_947644475.1 uncultured Muribaculaceae bacterium | reverse complement strand
TTTATATCCGATTAGGGCGTGATTTATCACGCCCCTACAAACCGCTCCAATGCCACGGATGATTACAACGCGCATAGCTGTGGCTTATTTGAACCGCATTGTATGAGCCGTGCGGCGCTACAATGTGATTACATTTGTTTTTATTCAGAGATGTTTGATGGGGTTGAAATTATCGTAAATTTACATTTTTCAAGCATTCGTGGTAGGCTGAAACCCACATTTTCAAGCAAAAGTACTGAAAAGGGATAAAAATTTGGCGGGGGAGGAGATTGGAGGGGCGGGGGATGCGGAGATTCAAAAAAATTGCGTAATTTTGCAGTTCGGGGATAAATGACCCGTAACAGCATGTGATGGCAGTTTCTGAATTGCGACATATTTTCTTCCGTGCGGCTGTGGCTTGTGTGGCCGTGGCGGCGATGTGCTCGCTGCTGCCGGGCTGCGCGTCGACAAAGCATGTGCCCGACGGCGAGATGCTGCTCGAATCGGTGGATATTACTGTCGACAATGACACGATCGACACCGTGGAGTTATATAATTTCCTGCGCCAGACGCCGAACCACAAGGTGCTCGGGTTTGCCAAACTCCAATTGGGCACATACAGCCTCTCGGGGTCGGACACCACAAAATGGTATAACCGCTGGCTGCGCAACATCGGTCAGCCGCCGGTGATATTCGACGCTGAACTCACCGAGATGTCGCGCCGGCAGTTGCGCCAGGCCCTCATCAACCGCGGATATATGGACGTGACGGTGGAAGTAGACTCCACTGCCAGCCGCGAGAAGAAAAAAATAGAAATCGACTACCATATTTCCGCCGGCTCGCCCCATGTGATATCGTCGCTGGCTTACAATATCCCCGACTCCGCGCTCCGCGCCGTGATTCTTGCCGACTCGGCATCGTTTGGCATCCGCCCGGGCGACTTGTTCGACCGCAACCGCCTCGACAATTTCCGCACCCGCATCACCACGCGCATGCGCAACCTCGGATATTACTCCTTCAACAACGACTATATCACTTTCACTGCCGACACCGTGCGCGGCTCGAAATCGGTGGCCCTCACCATGAATGTGAAGCCCGACAGCCGGACGGGAATCCCGGAAGTGTATAAGATAAACCGTGTGATTTTTGTCACCGACTATAATCCGGCGCTCTCCTCGACAGAAGCGTCCGACACTGTCGGCTATCGTGGCGTAATGGTGCTTTACGGCCCCGACCGCTATATCAAGCCGTCGGCCCTCGAAGAGAAATGCTATCTGCGCTCGGGCATGCCATATTCGGCCCGCGCCGTCGAGCGCACCTACGAGGCATTGTCGCAACTCGGAATCTTGAAATTTATCAACATAGAGATGCGCCCGGCCGGGACGGTCGACGGCACGGAGTGGCTCGACGCCTACATCCTGCTGTCGCGCAACAAGAAACAGGCCGTCACCGTCGAACTCGAAGGCACAAACTCCGAGGGCGACCTCGGATTCGGCGTCGGCCTCACCTATCAGCACCGCAACCTCGCCAAGGGGTCGGAACTGCTCACCGCCAAATTCCGCACCAACTACGAGAGCCTGTCGGGCAAGGTCGACGGGCTTATCAACAACCGATATTCGGAATACGCCGGCGAGGTGGGCATCACCTTTCCCAAATTCAAGGCTCCGTTCCTGTCGTCGGCCTTCAAGAAGCGCATGCGCGCATCCACGGAATTTTCAGTGTCGGGCAACTATCAGGAGCGTCCCGAATACACGCGCGTGATATTCGGCGCAGCCTGGAAATATAAATGGAGCCGCAACAGCGGGGGCTACAACACCCGGCGCACGTTCGACCTTGTCGACGTGAATTACGTCCGGCTTCCAAAGAGTACGCTTAACTTCCTAGACTCGATAGCCCCGTCGAACCCTCTGCTGCGTTACAGTTATGAAGACCACTTCATAATGCGCATGGGCTACACCTTCTACCGCACCAACCGCCGCATCCCCACGGCCACGATGAACGCTTTCGTGATTCAGCCGTCGGTTACAACCTTCCGCGCCTCGGCGGAAATGGCCGGCAACCTGCTCTATGCCTTGTCGTCGGCCTTCGACCGCAAGAAAAGCGACGGCGCATATAAGGTGTTTGGAATCCAGTATGCGCAATACGTCAAGGCCGAGGCCGACTTCACATATACACGCAATCTCAACTCGCGCAACGCCCTGTCGTTCCACATCGGAGCAGGCATCGGCGTGCCCTACGGCAACTCGTCGATGATACCGTTTGAGAAACGTTTTTATGCCGGCGGCGCCAACGGCGTGCGTGGCTGGGGCGTGCGCACGCTCGGCCCCGGAGCCTACGACTCGCGCAACTCCGTAACCGACTTTATCAACCAGTGCGGCGACATCCGCCTCGACCTTTCGGTGGAATACCGTGCGCGTTTGTTCTGGGTGTTTGAGGGCGCGCTGTTTATCGACGCCGGCAATATCTGGACAATACGCGACTACGAGAATCAGCCGGGCGGCGTGTTCAAATTCAATGAGTTCTACAAACAGATAGCCGCCGCCTATGGCGTGGGCCTGCGCATGGACTTCACCTATTTCCTGCTGCGCTTCGACCTCGGCATGAAGGCTCACAACCCGGCCATGAACCAAGAGCCGTGGCCGCTGATACATCCCCGCTGGGGCCGCGACGCCACCTTCCACTTCTCAGTCGGCTACCCGTTCTAAAAATGACGAAAAAAATAATTTTAAGGTCCTTAAAGTCTTTAAAGTCCTTAACAAACAACTTCCCCGATGAAATCTTACGTAATATTCGACCTCGACGGCACACTCCTTAATACAATAGAGGACCTCGGCCACGCCGTGAACTACGCGCTTCGCAGCACGGGGCATCCCGAGCATTCAATCCCGGCATACCAGGCTATGGTGGGCAACGGCGTGCGCCGCCTCATCGAGCGCGCTCTGCCTCCCGAAGCCCGCTCCAATCCCGAGGTCGACCGTATCCTGGGCTTTTTCCGCGAATATTACGACGAGCATTGCTGTGAGTTCACAAAGCCCTATCCCGGCATCCCCGAACTGCTTGCCGACCTCACCGCGCGAGGCCTGAATCTGGCCGTGACATCCAATAAATACCAGGCTGCCGTCACCAAAATCATAAACCACTATTTCCCCGACGCCGCATGGCGCGCCGTGCTCGGCAATGTCGACGGAGTGCCTCGCAAGCCCGACCCCTCGATAGTGTTCGCGGCCCTCAACGCTTGCCCCACACCCAAGGCGCAGGTGCTGTATGTGGGCGACTCCGGCGTGGATATGGAGACGGCACGCCGCGCCTGTGTAGAGTCTGTCGGTGTCACCTGGGGCTTCCGTCCACCCTCCGAACTCCGCAACGCCTACGCCGACCACGTAATCACCGACCCCGACGAAATCATCACGATAATTCTTGAATAAGTTAGTGTAGGGACACACGGCCCGTGCGTCCGGTATCGCAAGAAGGAATTTTTAATAATGTACAAGACACTGAAATATATAAGGCTGGCCGCAGCGGTGATTTTCACCCTCGGGTTTACCGCCCTTGCCGTCGCTCCGCATTTCGACCGTACGCCTCTTGGGCATTGGCTCGCTCACTTGCAGATAGTGCCGGCAATAATGACGGGCGCCGCTTTCTGGGTGGTGTTCTGGGTGTTTGTCACCCTCACTTTCGGGCGAGTCTACTGCTCGGCAGTGTGCCCCTTGGGCGCGGTGATGGATGCCGCCGCCCGCGCCGGACGAGCCTGCCGTAAAGAGCCTGCGCGCCGCTATCGTTACGCGCCTCCGCTCAACGCCTTGCGTATTCCCGTCACAGTGGCCGTGTCGCTGGCCTTCTTTGCCGGGTTCGCCGTGGTGCTTGCCGTGCTCGACCCCTCTCACCTTTACAACAGCATCGTACGCGCCGTTGTCCGTCCCGGCATCATCGCCACAGGCAGCGTTGTGGCCGGGTGGGGAGTGCTTGCCCTTGTGGGCGCGATTGCCGCCATGCGCGGACGCCTTTTCTGCAACACGATATGCCCTGTCGGCGGGATTCTCGCCTTCCTCAGCCGGGCCTCGGTATATAATGTCGACATCAATCCCGACAAATGCATCCACTGCGACCGTTGCGTCGATGTCTGCAAGTCGCAATGCATAAAAATGCCCGACTGCACAGTCGACACATCGCGTTGCGTCATGTGCCTCAACTGCACGGCCGAGTGCCCTAACGACGCAATCACCGTGCGGCGCGGACATCACCGTCTGTCATGGCCCATGCTGCGGCGCATAGCCCCGCAGGGAGGAGCCCCGGCAAGCATGTCGGCCCAAACGTCAAAACAATCATTCAACCATCACAAAGATGAAACAATATCTTGACCTGCTCCGTCATATTCTCGACCACGGCACCGACAAAGGCGACCGCACCGGCACCGGCACTCGCTCGGTGTTCGGCTACCAGATGCGGTTCAACCTCGAGGAAGGGTTCCCCTTGCTCACCACAAAGAAACTTCACCTCAAATCCATAATCTACGAACTCCTTTGGTTTCTGCGCGGCGACACCAACGTGAAATACCTTCAAGACCACGGAGTGCGCATCTGGAACGAATGGGCCGGCCCCGACGGCGACCTCGGCCATATCTACGGCTATCAGTGGCGGTCGTGGCCCGACTATAAGGGCGGCTTTATCGACCAGATCTCGCGTGCTGTCGATGATATAAAGAATAATCCCGACTCGCGCCGCATAATAGTGAGCGCGTGGAACGTGGGCGACCTCGACAACATGAATCTCCCCCCGTGCCACGCCTTCTTCCAGTTCTATGTCGCCGACGGTCGGCTCAGCCTGCAACTCTACCAGCGTTCGGCCGACACATTCCTCGGCGTGCCCTTCAACATCGCCTCATATGCCTTGCTGCTTATGATGATGGCGCAGGTCACGGGCCTGCGTGCCGGCGACTTTGTCCACACCCTCGGCGACACCCACGTCTACCGCAACCACTTCGACCAGGTGCGTCTGCAGCTCACGCGCGAGCCCCGTCCGCTGCCGACAATGACCCTCAACCCCGACGTGAAATCAATCTTCGATTTCACTTACGACGACTTTACCCTCACCGGCTACGACCCGCATCCCCACATCCCGGGCATCGTTTCAGTATAAGGCAAGAAAAGAATTATGACACAGCAAGATATAACAATTATTGCCGCCGTGGCATCCGACGGCGCGATAGGCCGCGGAGGCGACATGCTCTGGCACATACGTGGCGACCTGCGCCGGTTCAAGGCTCTCACACTCGGGCACACCGTGGTGATGGGGCGGCGCACATTCGAGTCGCTGCCAAAAGGAGCGCTTCCCGGACGTCGCAACATCGTGGTGACGCGCAACTCCGCCCTCTCGTTCCCCGGCGCGGAGACGGCCCCCGGCCTCGATGCCGCCCTGGCCATGACTGCGCCCGACGAGAAAGTTTTCATTATCGGAGGCGGAGAAATCTATCGCCTGGCAATGCCCCTGGCCGCAGAACTCGACCTTACCGAAGTAGACGGCACCATTGCCGGAGCCGACACCTTCTTCCCTGAAATCCCTGCCGGATTCATCCTCGCCGAAGCCTCAGAGCCTGTCCCGGCCGACGGCTCCGTCCCCTCCTACCGCTTCGTCACCTATCGGCGAAAGTAAAAAAAGCCCCCGAGGCACGCAGTTTTTGCAAAAATCTTCGTAAATTTGCAATTCCAAACCAAATAACTGACATAGCCCTTGGCATTTAAGATAAAAAGAATGTATACGTTCATGCTGCAACGGTTTCTGCCGCTGCTGGCAATGACATTTTTTATATGTCTTTTTATCGTGCTGATGCAATTCCTGTGGCGGTATATCGACGACCTTGTCGGCAAAGGATTGGCAATAAGCGTTATAGGCGAACTGTTCTTTTACGCCGCCCTTACCATGGTGCCCACTGCGCTGCCGCTGGCTGTGCTGCTGGCGTCGCTCATGACATTTGGCAACCTTGGCGAGCGGTTCGAACTCACGGCCATGAAGGCCGCCGGCATCTCGCTTTTCAAGATTATGAGGCCGCTCATTGTGCTCATGGTGTTTGTGGCCATAGGCGCATTCTTCTTCCAGAACAACGTGCTGCCTGTCGCACAGACAAAAATGTGGACGCTGCTCTTCTCCATGCGCCAGAAATCGCCTGAGGTGGAAATCCCCGTGCGTTCGTTCTACGACCAGATTCCCGGCATGAACCTCTATGTCGAGCGCAAGAACCCCGACACGGGCATGCTTTACGACCTCATCATCTACGACCTTTCGCGCGGACTCGACAATTCCCGCGTGATTCTTGCCGACTCCGGAAGCCTCAACTTCACCGAGGACAAGACGCGACTTTTCCTCCACCTCTATCGTGGCGAGATGTTCGAGAACCTGCGCGAGAGCGCGATGGGCTCGTCAACGTCGAACTATCTCCCTTTCCGCCGCGAAAGTTTCACCGACAAGCAAATATATTTCCTGTTCGATGCCAACTTCAACCGTATGGACGAAAGCACCATGCGCAGCCAGTATGTGGGCAAGAACATAAATGAATTGCGGGCATCGATCGACTCAATAAACGGCATTGTCGACTCCCTCGGCGCCAGTTACGGCACCGACCTGGTGACGCGCACCTACGTCAATGTGCCATATTACGAATACCTCCGGAGCGATACCGGCGTGGTGAAAGTGCACAAGCCCCTGCCCGTCGTGGCCGAGCCGCTCGTGCTCGATTCCGTATTCTCAAAACCCGACCTGCCAAGAGCGCGCGGCTACATAACCCGCGCAATCAACAAGACGCGTCAGCAGATTCAGGACTATGAATACCGCTCCACGCTCCTGCTCGAGCAGGAAAAACTCATGCGACGCCACGACATAGAGATGCAAAAGAAATTCACCCTGTCGTTTGCATGCCTCATCTTCTTCTTCATCGGAGCGCCTCTCGGCGCCATCATCAAGAAAGGCGGCATAGGCACGCCGCTCGTCATATCCGTGTTCCTGTTCATTGTCTACTTTATATTCGACAACATGGGATATAAGATGGCGCGCGACGGCAAGACCGAGGTGTGGATGGGCATCTGGCTCAGTTCGGCCGTGCTCCTGCCTCTGGGCATATTCTTTACATACAAGGCGGTGGGCGACTCCGCCGTGTTCAATATCGATGCATACGCCGCATTCTTCCGGCGCATCACAGGCCGCCGGCTCAAACGCTCGCTCGAATTGAAAGAGGTGATAATGAACGATGTCGACCCCGGCGAGGCCCTTTCTCGCCTGCGCGATTTCCGGGAGCGTGTTGCAGCAGTGCAGGCCGAGATGAAAAAAATGAACATATTTGCCCGTCTGGCCGGGCGCGGGCCGTGGCGCAGCCTCGAGCAGGCCCTGAACGACCTGATTGAATATCTTTCCAATTCCCGCCGCCCGCGCGTGGTGCATCTCCTCAACGAATATCCCTTTGCAATCGACCGCCGCAACCTCGACGGCGTGGCCGAGAATACAGAAAAACTTATAATGCAATATACATCCGGGCCTTCCGGCTCCGACATCTAAATATAAAGTTATGGCAGACATAAAACTGAATACTATCGAAGAAGCCCTGCGCGATTTCGCCGAAGGCAAGATGGTGATTGTGGTCGATGACGAAGACCGCGAGAATGAGGGCGACCTCATAGTGGCCGCCGAGAAAATCACTCCCGAGCAAGTGAATTTCATGCTCAAGAACGCCCGTGGCGTGCTTTGCGCTCCGATCACAAACAGCCGTTGCCGCGAACTCGACCTGCCCCGCCAGGTCGAGGACAATACCTCGGTGCTTGGCACTCCCTTCACCGTCACCGTCGACAAACTCGAAGGATGCTCAACCGGTGTGTCGATTCAGGACCGCGCCGCCACAATCCGCGCCCTTGCCGACCCCGAGTCGACTCCGGCCACTTTTGGACGCCCCGGTCATATCAATCCCCTCTATGCCCAGGATGCCGGAGTGCTCCGCCGTGCCGGCCACACCGAGGCCGCTGTCGACCTTGCACGCCTCGCAGGCCTGCGTCCCGCAGCCGCCCTTATGGAGATAATGAGCGACGACGGCTCCATGGCCCGTCTGCCCGAACTCCGCCGCCGCGCCGACGAATGGGGCCTCAAACTCATTTCCATACGCGACCTCATCGCCTACCGCCTCAACAAAGAGCAGATGGTTGAGGTGGGCGAGGAAGTGGACATGCCCACCGAGTTCGGCCACTTCAAACTCATTCCTTTCCGCCAGATCAGCAACGGCCTCGAGCATATAGCCCTTATCAAAGGCGACCTCTCAGGCGACGAGCCCGTGCTCGTGCGTGTGCACTCATCGTGCGCCACCGGCGACATCTTCGGCTCCGAACGCTGCGACTGCGGCCAACAGCTCCACCGTGCCATGGAGATGATTGAGAAGGAAGGCCGCGGCGCCATTATCTACCTCAGCCAGGAAGGCCGCGGAATTGGCCTGATGGACAAAATCCGCGCATACAAACTCCAGGAGGAAGGCATGGACACAGTCGACGCCAACCTCCACCTCGGGCACAAGGCCGACGAGCGCGACTACGGAGTCGGGGCGCAAATATTGAACCTCCTCGGCATCCGCAAGATGCGCCTGCTCACCAACAATCCCTGCAAGCGTATCGGCCTCGAAGGCTATGGACTTACAATCGAGGAAAATGTGCCTATCGAAGTAGACCCCACGCCTTTCAACCGCCGGTATATGGCCACAAAGAAAGAGCGCATGGGACACGACCTCCACAATATCTGATTTTTCCCGCGTAACCCGATGAAAGACAGAACATTCATAGCCCGCGGCATCCTTGCGGGCGTGTGCATAAGCATGGGCGGCTGCATCTTCCTCAAAACGGGAGGTGTGGCCGGCGCCATCCTTTTCGCCTTTGGCCTCATTGCCGTGGTGTCGCTCGGCCTGAACCTTTTCACCGGCAAGGCTCGCTTCGTATGGGGCCCCGCTGCCGACCAAAGCGAGCAAGGCGGATATGCTTGGCTCCTCGCCATACTTATTCTCAACATCATAGGCTGCATGCTCATGGGGCTGCTCATGTCCGACGCCTCGATGCAGGCTGCCGCTCAGGCCGTAATCGACAAGCGTCTGGCCTCGTCGCCATTGCGCAACGGCATCCTTGCCATCGGCTGCGGATTCATCATGACCCTTGCCGTGCAGGGCACCGACAAAGGACGCTGGCTTCCGCTGCTGTTCGGCATCCCGGCCTTCATCCTCTGCGGTTTCCCCCACTGTATCGCCGACGCTTTCTACATAGCATCGCTCCCCCTCGACTACATCACCGCCCATGCCGTCGATCTCTCCGCCTTCTACTGCGCCATCGTTGCCGGCAACTTCCTGGGCTGCAACGCCTACCGTCTCACAGCCCAAACTTCCCAACTTCCCGCCTCCCAGACTTCCCAACTCCCCGACTCAGATGCCTCTCTCCGTAATTAAAATATACAATTCAGATGCCGCCGCCAACATTGCCCTTGGCGTGCTCCGCACCAACGGCATCCCGGCCGTGCTCAACAACGAAATCACCTCCGGAGTATTCGGAATCCAGCTCGCCCCCTTCGACGGCATCCGCCTTCTCGTCAATGACCAGGACCGCGACATAGCCTTGCGTCTTCTCGACCATCCCGACGAAAAAATAGAAGAATAAAATCAAAATAAAATGAAACGCCTGTGGTTCGCGCTGATAATGCTTTTGGCCGTCTGTCAGGCCAATGCCCTGTCGCTTGCCCTCGACTCGATAAGAGAGTGGGGCAAGTTCCCGAACTTTTGTGTCGACGTTTACCGCTGGGGCGACCGTTTCTTCAACACTTACGACTCGGCCTATGTGGTCGGCACAGGGCATAAGTTCAATATCAAACTGCGCACCGAATCTTGGGTCGACTACTATAATTTCGACCTGCCCAACGACATGCGCATGCGCATGCTGTCCGACCCCAGCACATCCACCGGATTCTGGCTCACATACCTCGCCGTGTCTGTCGGCTACGACATGAACGTCAGCAAATACCTCGGTGTCACCTCAAAGGCGCGAAAGCGATTCACATTCGGATTCAATTGCAGCCTCTTTGCCGTCGACTATTACAGCGTGTCCAACGACGTGGGCACGCACATCTCCAAATTCGGTCCACATGGCGACACATTCAACCCCAAAATCGACTTCAACGGCATAAACAACAATTCATGGGGCCTGAATTTCTACTATTTCTTCAATCACAAGAAATACTCACAGGCCGCCGCCTTCAATTTCTCAAAAATACAGAAACGAAGCCAAGGCTCGCTATATGCCGGATTCTCGTTCTGGCGTCAGAAATTCATTTTCGATTTCTCGTCGCTGCCCGACTATATGAAAGAAGCCCTCCCGTCTGCGTGGCCCGACTATACCTACCGCGCCTCCAACAATAACTATGCCATCAAAATAGGCTACGGCTACAACTGGGCGTTCGCCCCAAAGTGGATTCTCGGCGTGTCGGAATCGCCCCTGCTCGGCATACAGACCGGATGGATCGACTATCCCGACAAGAAAAAAACATCATTCGCGTTCTACAACAATTTCCGCCTTTCCGTGGTGTGGAACAATAAAAAATGGTTTGCCGGAGCGCAGTGCGACGTTAATGTGGGCCTCCTCTACGACAAGGAATACACTTTCACCAATTCCATCGTCACCGGCACATTCTCCGTCGGCTATCGCTTCAATATCTGGTAAATATCAGTGTAGGGACGCACCGCCCGTGCGTCCGCCATAAATTATAAAATTGTGAACAGGAAAAAAAACAATAAACGCCCCGCCTGGTTGCGCCGCGTCCTCATAGGCCTTGTAATTGCCCTCATTGCCATATTCATCGCGCTGGGCGCCATATGGATGCTCATAGGCGCGAAATACGACCGCGCAGAAAGCGTGCGCATCTATATTCCGCGTGGAGTGACAACCACCGCCGTGGCCGACACGCTTGCCCTCCGGCTGGGCGACAGTTTCGGTGCCCGCGTGGCTCGTCTGTGGCGTCTGCAAGGCGGCTCGCCCAAAGTAGCCGAAGGCTCGTATGTTGTCGACCCCGGCGCACGCGCCATCGACATAAGCCGTCGCCTGCTCCATGGCCGGCAGACACCCGTGCGGCTCACTTTCAACAATATCCGCACGTTCGGTCAACTTGCCGCCCGCCTTGCCTCGCGCATGGAGTTCACCGAAGACGAATTTGCCGCCGCCTGCGACACCGTCCTCCCGTCCATGGGATTCGGCCGCCCCGGCTATGTAGCCGCCTTTATCCCCGACACCTACGAATTCTACTGGAACGCCCCGGCCACAGTCGTCGTGAGCCGCCTCGCCGACTACCGCAACCGATTCTGGACCGACGAGCGTCGCGCCCAAGCCGCTGCCCTGGGGTTAACTCCCGTCGAAGTAGCCACCGTAGCCTCAATTGTCGAGGAAGAGACTGCCAAGGCCGATGAGCGTCCCATGGTAGCCCGCCTCTACCTCAACCGCATAGCCCGCAATATGCCCCTTCAAGCCGACCCCACGGTGAAATTTGCCGTCGGCGACTTCTCCCTGCGCCGCATCACAGGCAAGCACCTGCGCACACCGTCGCCCTACAACACCTACCTTAACACCGGCCTGCCCCCCGGTCCTATCCGCGTACCCGAGCGCGCCACCCTCGAAGCCGTGCTCTCCGCCCCGGCCCACAACTACATATATATGTGCGCCAAAGAAGACTTCTCCGGCCGCCACAACTTCGCCACCGACTACGCCACCCACCTCTCCAACGCCCGCCGCTACCAACAAGCCCTCGACCGCCGCAACATCCATTAGCCAGGAACGCGAGCCTCCGGCTTGCGCAATTTTCATGGTTCGGGATAGTTCCGGCCCGGCGCGGCCCCGCGGACGTACGAGCGGCCCCTGCATTCAAAAATACCGGCATACAAAAATATCCCGGACTGTTTTTTGATTTTTACGGGTTAATTTGTAAATTTGCGTTTGCAAGCGGCGCAATGCCGCGGGGCGGTTACACTACCTTGGCAATTCGGTCGCTCTGATGGCTGAAAGTAGTGGGACGGCTCACCGCCCTGTAATTTGTTTATAAACAAGTCGATTTCCCGTCGGTTGGCAGAATAACCCCCAAATTATGGGACTTTTTGATTCTCTTAAAAAGAAAGCAAAACAGTTTGGCCTCGATGAAGCGGTCGATGCCTTAGACGCCATTGATTCTGTCAAGAAAACCCTTGGAGACCTCAAAGGCGGTAATCTGAAAAAGAAAATCGGCGAGCTCGGCCTCTTGGACGATGTTGCCGATATAGCCGAGGAATTCGGCCTCGGAGGAATCGCCTCCAAAGTGAAGTCGGCATCGTCAAAATCCGAGCCGGCCTCCGCGCCCGAGCCTATGGCGAAACCCGCCGAAAAACCGGCCTCAAAACTCGCTCCCAAGCCTGCCCCCGTTCCTATATCTATGGAAGAAATCGGCAAATATGTCGAAGGGCTTAACGGAGTAAAAAAAGTCTACATCAGCGATAAATTGGTGATTGGATATCTTCCTGTTTACTCTACCGATGCAGGCGACGTACTTGTAGAGCCGGCCATTCGTATCATCCTCAACGATGAAGGCGTGAAAGTAATGGCCGATTTCTCCCTGCCGTCAAAGATTGCCGGAAATTTTTACGAATGTGACGAATCTCAATGCCGCACTATTGAGGCCGGCCTTTCCGCGGCGGCCGGCGACTTGTACGATAAACATGAATATAACATTGGTTTAGGCGTGAGCGTTAGGGTGTGGAGGCAGTTCCGCGCCGACGAGCTGAATACTGATAGTGTTATAAAGAAAACCATTCTCCTTGGCATCTACGCCCTTATCAAGGAGACTCCGGATGCCGGCAATCTCCGCATCCGCAGCATCAACAGCGAAATATCGGTGAATAAAAGCCGCATGGAGCGCGAACGTGCAGAAGTCGAGCGTTTCTTTCGCATGGAGCAGGAGCGTATGGAGCGCGAGGAGCAGGAACGTCGCGCCCGTGAGGAGCAGGAACGTCGTGCCCGCGAACAAGAACGTCGCCGCGCCGTGGCGCAGGAACGCTCTGAAGCCGAAAACGCGCGCCGAAAAGGCCTGAATCAAAGTTTTACCTACACCCTCCGCGACAGCGGCACCGTGCGCCGTCTCCAAGAAGCCTTCACCGAGGACTATCCTTATCTTCGTATCGGCGTGTACATGGTAAAGACCGGGCAGAGCGCCGACAAGGATGGAGGCACAATATCGTCGTACGAAAGTGACACCACGTTCGGCGACATCCGTTCGTTCAAAGGCGAGTGCAAGGTTGAAATCAACGGTAGCGACTCGCCCAAGGATCTCGAGGCCCATTTCCGCAAAGTGTCGGGACTTGTCATAAAGATATGTTACAACGATGAGGACGATGAACGCTATTACATATCAAAAAATAACAAGTGGTACACCATGTCTATCTACGACATCGACCGCGCGTTCCGTGAAAAAGGCTATAAAAAGGCCGACATATCATAAATCTTAATTAATGAGTGTAGGGACGCACGGCTCGTGCGTCCGTCACACATTTAGTACCTGCGATGGAGGAATATAAGGAAATCGAGGCTCGTGGCGGCCGCCGCCCATTTACGTTCGACCGCGTGGTCAGGCTCATCATCACGCTGGGCATGGTCGTGGCCGCGATGTGGCTCATCAACCGTCTAAGCGGCGTGCTGCTGCCCTTCCTGGTGGCCTGGCTCATGGCCTATCTGCTCGAGCCTTTCGTGCAGCGCAACCGCCGTATGCTCCGGCTCAAAGGCCGCATTGTGGCCATCTCCATCACATTGATAGAAGCCCTTCTGCTGTTCACGCTCCTTGGCGTTGTGTTCCTGCCGTCGATTTTCGACGAACTGCATCAGGTGGCCGCAATGGTGAAGAACTATGCCTCGTCGGCTGCCGATGTCAGGTTCATACCCGCCGGCGTGCACGATTTCCTGCGCGAGCATATCGATTTCAACCATATCTCCGACCAGATGACACGCCAGGACTTCAAGTCGATTTTCGAATACCTCTGGCGCATGATTACGGGCGGCGTGAGCATGGTGCTGAGCCTGCTCAACTGGTTCCTGGTCATCCTGTATCTCGTGTTCATAATGCTCGATTACGAGAAACTGCTCGACGGCTTCCGCCATATGGTGCCACCGCGCTACCGCTCGCGCGTCTTCGCAGTGGCCGACGATGTGAAACGCTCGATGAACCATTATTTCCGCGGCCAGTCGCTCGTGGCCCTCTGCGTGGGCGTGCTGTTCAGCATCGGATTCCTCATCATAGGCATGCCCCTGGCCGTGGTGCTCGGCATGTTCATCGGACTGCTCAACATGGTGCCGTATCTCCAATTGATTTCCATAATACCCACTACCATCCTCTGCCTCGTGTGCTCTATTCAGGGCGACGTGGCCTTCTGGACCATCTGGTGGGAGTGCATGGCCGTGTATATCGTGGTGCAGGCCATCCAGGACCTTTTCCTCACCCCGAAAATCATGGGCAAGGCTATGGGCCTGAATCCGGCCATAATCCTGCTGTCGCTGTCGGTCTGGGGCTCGCTGCTCGGCTTCATCGGCCTTATCATAGCCCTGCCGCTCACCACACTTGTGCTCGCCTACTACAACCGTTATATCATTCATCGCAACCGTTAACGCCAATGACAGTCGATTTCAACAAATATACATTCCACACCGAGATGGATGTCCGCGACTATGAGGTAGACGTCGAAGGCATCGTAAACAATGCCGTCTACCTCAACTACATGGAGCATACGCGCCATCTTTTCTGCCGCGAGGCCGGATTCCCGTTCAACGAGATGCACGACCGTGGCATCGACCCCGTGGCCGCGCGTATCGAGATTGACTACCGCACCCCCCTGCGCATGACCGACCGATTTGTCTCGTGCCTCGACATAGCCCGCGAAGGCCCCCTTTTCGTGTTCGACCAGTGGATTTACCGCGCCGACGGAGTGCTTGCCGCCCATGGACGCGTTAAAATCGCCACATTGCGCGATGGCCGTCTTACACGCGGAGAAGACCTGTTGCCGGTATTCGAAAAATATCTCAAATGAGCGCGGACCCTCTCGACCGGCAGATGAAGATTGCCCTGTCGATGTTCAAGAAATTGAACCTTTCGACGGCGCGGGAAGCCATTGCCCGGGCCGGTGGGCTTGGCCGGTTCTTCTCCATGTCCGATGCTGAAATGGCCATCGCCGGGCTGAGCCTCGATACATTCGGCGCGAGTCGGCGCGAGGCCCGGATGAAAGAAGCCGCCGCAGAAATGGCCTTTGCCGCAAATTCACGCATCGATACGCTTTTTTGCCTCGACGGCTGCTATCCTCGCCGTCTCGCCGCATGCGACGATGCGCCGGTGATGCTCTACCGCCTCGGCTCCTGCGATCTCGACTCGCCGCACATGGTGGCCATCGTGGGCACGCGCCATGCCACCGCCCAAGGTGTCGACTTCACCCGCCGTTTCGTTGCCGACATGGCCGCAAAAATACCCAATCTTGTGATAGTAAGCGGCCTGGCCTACGGCATCGACATAGCAGCCCATCGCGCCGCCCTCGACGCAGGTGTGCCCACGGTGGCCGTCGTGGCCCACGGCCTCGACTCCATCTACCCCTCGGCCCACCGCCAGGCTGCCGCCGAGATTGTGCGCAGCGGCGGAGCCATCGTCACCGAGTATCCCTCAGGCACCGCAATAATGAAGCCATATTTCCTGGCCCGCAACCGCATCGTGGCCGCACTGTGCGACTGCACTGTCGTTGTCGAGTCTGCTGCTCACGGCGGTGCGCTTGCCACCGCACGCCTTGCCTCAGACTACAACCGCGACGTATTCGCCGTGCCCGGCCGGGTGTCCGACCCTTACAGCGTGGGCACCAACCGCCTTATCGCCTCCCGCGCCGCAATACTCCTCCCCGACGCCGATTTCCTTATCGAGGCTATGGGCTGGACCCCGTCCGTAGCCCCGTCCGCCGACAGTCCGCGCCTTTTCCGGCCTCTCTCCGGCCTGGAACAGCAGTTGCTCGACATCATCGCCGCAAACCCTACATTCACCTCTGCCGACATAGCCGCCGCAGCCGCCCTGCCGTATGCCCGCGTGGCCGACTTGCTATTCCGCATGGAGATGGACGACGTGCTCATCTCAATCCCCGGAGGACGCTACGCCCTCCCCAACTATTGACCTTTCCTTTACGTTTTATATCTATAACCTAAAACGATAATCGCCATGATCAAAAGAATCATCCCCGAATCAGAACTAATCATCAATCCCGACGGATCGGTATTCCACCTCCACCTCCGTCCCGATCAGCTCACCGACAATATCATCCTCGTTGGCGACCCCGGCCGCGTCGACATGGTGGCCGAATTTTTCGACACCAAGACTTTCGAAGTGTCGGCACGCGAGTTCCACACCATAGGAGGCACCTACAACGGACGCCCCATCATGTGCATCAGCCACGGCATTGGCCCCGACAACATCGACATCGTGATCACCGAACTCGACGCCCTGGCAAATGTCGACTTCGACACACGCGAGATCCGCGACACACACCGCACCCTCACAATGGTGCGCATCGGCACATCAGGAGCCCTTCAGCCCGAACTCTCGCTCGGCACACCCGTCATCGCCGAAAAATCAATAGGCTTCGACGGTGTGCTCAACTACTACGCCGGACGCAACTCCGTGGCCGACCTCGAATTCGAACACGCCCTCTGCCGCCACACCGACTGGAACCCTCTTTGGGCAAAACCATACGTCGTCGATGCCGACGCCGAACTCGTCGAGCGCATCGGAGGCACCGACATGGTGCGCGGCAACACCATATCCGCCGTTGGATTCTACGGACCACAAGGACGCCGCGTGCGCCTCGACCTGGCCAACCCCGACCTCAACCACCGCATCGAGGAATTCCGATTCAACGGACGCAAGATCACCAACTACGAGATGGAATCTGCTCCCCTCCAAGGCCTCGGACGCCTCATGGGACACAAATGCATGACCGTATGCTCCATCATCGCCAACCGCTTCAACACCGAAGCCAACCCCAACTACAAATCCGGCGTCCGCGACCTCATCGCCACCGTTCTCGACCGCTTATAGTAGGAACACAAGCCTCCGGCTTGTGAAAAATAATTATGCTGCAAACAATCTTAGCCGCCGTGGTGGCTGCCGCAGCCGCGGCGGCCGCCACTTTTTGGGCAGTGAGCCGCGCCCAAAGCCGCAGCCGCGACGACATGCGCCGCCTTGCCGAAGAAATATTCAACGCCAACTCGCGCCAATTCCGCGCCGACTCCGAGCAACGCATCGGCGAACTCCTCGACCCGATACGCCGCGACTTCTCACGCTTCGAGACAGCCTTCACCGAATCATTCAGCCGCGAGGCCCGCGAGCGATACTCCCTCAAAGAGCAGATACGCTCCCTTATCGACCTCAACGACACCATAGGCCGCGAGGCGCGCCAGCTCACATCCGCCCTCAAAGGCAACACCCGCGTGCAAGGGCAGTGGGGCGAGATGATTCTCCGCACCATCCTCGAAAAATCCGGCCTCCGGCCCGGCGAAGAATTCACAATGCAAGAAGCCGCCGCATCTGCCGACGGCGACCGCCTCCGCGCCGACGCCGTAGTCCGCTATCCCGACGGACGCCGCATAGTCATCGACTCAAAAGTCTCGATAAAAGCCTACCTCGAAATGGCCGAGGACTCCGACCCCGACAGCCGCGCGGCCCTCGCCCGCCGTCATGCCGAGTCGGTGCGTCGCCATATCAACGAACTCCGCGACAAATCATACCAGGACTACATCGGGCAGGCCCGAGCCGACTTCGTCCTCATGTTCATCCCCAACGAAGGCGCCTACATAGCCGCCATGCAGGCCGACCCGCGCCTGTGGGACTACGCCTACGACTGCCGTGTCGTAATCGTGTCGCCCACCCACCTCACCACCGTCCTGAAACTCGTCGAGCAGACATGGCAGACCGACCGTCAGAACGCCAATGCCCGCGAGATAGCCCTCGAAGGCGGACGCCTCCTCGACAAACTCGCCGCCTTCCTTGCCGACATGGACCGCATCTCCTCATCCATCGACGCCACGCGCCGTGCCTACGACGCCGCCCTCACCC
>CANRZQ010000021.1 GCA_947644475.1 uncultured Muribaculaceae bacterium | reverse complement strand
GTTCCCTCTATGCCCAGTGCGCCGTATGGCACGGCATATGTCCCCTTTATCTGCAAGTCGCCTGCCATATACGACGCGCTGAAATCGGCGCGCCAGTCATTGCTGCGGGCCGGACGATATTCCGACTCAAACCGGTTCATGCTGAATGTCGCATTGCTTTTCAGCCTTAGCGTGCCCCCAAGCAAAGAGGCCGACGCACCGAAAATCAATTTATGGTAATGGAAGTCACCGTCGTTTATCAGTTGATGATACATGATGTTGTCTTCCGCGAAATAGCGGTTTGATGTGTTGCCGAAATATTTTAGAAAATCATATGTCGCTGAAAAGCCGAAATGTCCGGCCCGTCCGTTGTAACTTATCATGTTCTGGAAAGCCTTCAGCTGTTCGAGGTCGGGATTTCCGGCGGTTGCCTCGAAAAACGAGGTGGGAATCACCGCCTCGTTCTTGTACGCCGGATTGTATATGCTGTGGGCGTAATTGCCCGTGATGCCGATGGAGTGTTTTTGGTCGATGGCATATGAAAGGCCGTAGAAAACCATGGGCGACAGCTGGTTGTCGTTGTGGCGTCCGATGGTGGAATACAGGTCGGTGATGCCGGCCGATGCGTTGTACGACAGCCCCCATGGCAAGTTGTGGTCGATGTGCGCCATGGCCATGATGTGGTTGTTCACAAGCGTCTGCGTGCTGTTGAACGCTCCGGAATATCTGTCATGGTAGAAGTAGTAATATTCGTCGGCCGTCATTCCGATGCTCAATCCGCTCTCGTGCGATTTGAAATAGCCGAGTGTCGCGCTTGCGAGCACATTGTCTTCTTTGGTATTGTTGGGCAGGACGAGGGCTTGTGTTTCGGAATAGACGCTGTGGAAAGCCGTATGGCCATATCGTGCCGTCACAATCGACATAAGGGTATGTCCGCCCGGCAGGTAAAGGTTGTAGTGCATTTTCAACACGGGAGAAAGTCCGCGTTCCGTGCTTTCGCGGCTTGCCATGGACTTGAAATTGTAAAGGCCGGAGTAAGTGATGCTGTCGGTGCGTGTGTTGCGGGGTGTCGCGCTGCGGGTTGCGCCGAAGGCGATGTCGAACGAGTGATTGCCGGCAGCATGGATGAATTTAAGGCTGAGATATTGCGAGTTTGTGCGTGAGCCGGCCGCGACAGGAATTGCCGACTGGTTCAAAACACCGTCGTTGAGCGAGAAGACATTGTCGGCTTTGTTGAGTGTCGACGTCCGGTCCCAAGTTCCACCGGCTGTGAGCGAAAGAGTCATGGCGTTTTGTTTGAAGTTGACCATGCCGGTGTATTGGCCGTATTTTCGCGCCAGACCTTCGTCGGCCGAGAGATATACATTGCCGCCGTAGTCATATCGCTCGGTTATGAAATTCATTACCGCGCCGCTGCCTGCGTACCGGCCTCCGGGATTGAGCCGATAGTCGATGCGGGTTATTTCCGATGCGGCGAGGGTGGCCAGTTCGTCGGGCTGCGCCTCCACCCCGTTAATTAGTATCCTCACGTCGCGGCCTGTTATTGTAGAGATTGTATGCTCCGGCCCGTTCACAATAAAGTCGGGCAGATTCATGTTTGCCAGCAGCATGTAGCCGTTGGTGCTGTGGCCTTTTTCGAGTGCGGAAGGGCGTAGAGTGACTTTGCCGGAGGATTCAGTCTGCCGGTCAGCTGTAACTACCACGTCGTCGAGTGCGGTGGCAGAGGTCTCGGGAGCGGCATCCTGCGCGTAAGCCCACAGATGCATTGCCGCAATGATTATTGTAACAAACTTTTTCATGCCGCAAAGCAAATGAAAAAGCGCCAATCCGGCTCAAAAAATTGTCTGACATTTGTCTGACAATTTCTGACAATGCTGTATATCAGGGGTTTATGCGCAGTTCGTATGACTCGCCACGATTGCACACAATATCGATGTTTGCGTCTGCGAGTGCGGTCTTGGTGCGTCGCACAAGAGTGTAGAGCGATTCTTCGGCGTTGCTTTTATTGCCCCACAAGGCGCAACAGAGCGTCTGCTTGTCGACTTTGCGTCCGGGGGCGTCAAGCAGCATCTGCACAAGTTGCCGCTGCATCGGCGTGAGTTTGATGTTGTCGATTGAGAGATTATCCGGCTTTCCGCGCAGCACGAAAATACTTGCCATGGATAGCAACGAAAGGGCGAAAAGCACCCCCGGCACTCTTTGGTCTGAGGTGGCGAAAACCGACGCCACCGAGCAGTCGGCAAACCCTTGCACCTTAATGGCGAATGCATTTTCTGCCTTTTCCGGCACAAGTATGATTGAGTCGGATGCAATCTTGTCTCCGGAGATTACAGGAGCCTCATCAGATGCATCTATCAGCGTGAGGGCGAAGTATGCCTCGTCTTTGAGTTTCGGATTTCTGAATTTCACATCCGAGGCCTGATATATCACAGGCTTGCGTGTGGTTTCGTGCATAGTGCGGAGCGCGGCCACGGTGTCTTGCCGTGTCCAAAGCCTGCTGTTGTCGTTTGCAAAGGCAATCATTGCCTCATTCAGGTCGTCGGCAATATCCTGCCGGGCGTTGGCATACGACCGCCACCCCGCCGTCACCGATGCAATCAGCAGGGCAAGCGGCATCAGCAGCGCGTAGCGCAGAATCGTATGCCGTTTAATTCTTATCGTTCGCATATGCCCAAGAATCGATAGTGCGGGTTTTTGATGAAAAGTTTACTCCCACTTTTGTCAATTTGCGTCCGTCAGCACTCCATGGTATTGCATAACCCTTGTCGTCGATCTGCCGGAGTGCTTCTTCCGGGGTGCAGTCGAGTTTGAACTCAAACACATAAATTCTCCACGGCGTGCGGGCCACCATGTCGACTCGTCCGCCCGACTGGGCAATCTCGCATTTAGTGCTTACACCCAGCATCATGAACACAATGTACATGCAAAGATGAAGATGCTTCTCGAGCACATGAGTGTCAATCTCGTGGTAAGGCACAGCAGCGAGCAATGCGCGAAGCAACTCCATCATGGTGTCGACATCACCGCGCTTAATGGCACCGGACAACTCAAATATGGTGTTTTGAAGATTGTCAGCGTTTGTTCCTTTTACAAACTCAGGGATGACTAATTCCACCAAGGCATTTTGAACCTCCTGATTTGGAATTCCAAGTTTATAGAAGTCATCTTTGAATTCTCGTATGGTCAGGTAGCCGGTCTGGAAGAAAAGCGAGGTGGGATTTTCTCTGGAATAAGTGGCGGCGAGCGCGTTTGCCGACAGCCATTTCGATGTCATCTCGTCGAAAGTGAAATCTGAGCCGCGGAGATATTTTGCAAGCACTCTCGATGTGCCGCTTTTCACCCAGGCGTCGTCAAGTTGACGGGCATATAGGGCGTTGAGCACGCTGAAAGGATTGTAGACATACTCTTTTCGGCGGGTGAACCGGTATCCGTCGTACTTGTCGCGGAGCACTTGCAGCATATCGTCGAACGGCATCTCGTATTCGCGTGCAATGGCATCAATGCCATGCCGAAAATACTTTTCCATCTCTTGTTGCGTTATGCCGAGAACCGACGCGAAGTCACTGTTCATGCTTATGTCGTTGGGATTGTTGAACCCCGAGAAAATTGTTGTGTTGCGGAATCGGGAAACCCCGGTGATAAACGCGAACTTGATATGTTCGTCGGCCGTTTTGAGCACGCTGAAAAACGGACGCAAGGTATCGGTTGCGTCGCCGAGCCTTTCCGGGTCGTTCATTATCTCGATAAGAGCCTTGTCGTACTCATCGATGAGGATAACCACCTTGCGCCCCGTCTTGGCTTCAAGCGCGAGGATAAGGGTGGTGAAAAGATCGGCTATGGCCATGCTTTCATATCCGGGAATTTCAATTCCGTAAGACGCGGCGCATCTCATGAGCATTAGGCGCAGCGATTTTTTTACCGACTCAATGTCGTTGCCCTCAGTAGTGTTGAAGTCGATTCTCACCACGGGATATTCCACCCATTCCTTTTCCACATCGGCTATCGCCAGGCCTTCGAAAAGGTCCTTTCTCCCCTTGAAGTAAGATTCCAGGGTCGACAAAAACAAACTCTTCCCGAATCGCCGAGGACGACTCAAAAAGTAATATTTGCCAAGAAGCAAATGTGGGATATACATCGTTTTGTCGACATAAATATAGTTGCCGTTTCTGATTTCAGGGAACGACTGTATGCCTATCGGATATTTCGTGAGGGAAGGATTCATGTGCTTGTCCTTTATTTGATGCAAATATAATACTTTATTTTCGAAATCGTTTTCCGGCCGGCTATTTTTTCGGCAAAGTGAACTCTTGTCTCGAAAAAATGGTTAAATTTGCATTTTAAAATATTTCAAGATAAAGATTATAATGGAACCGTCTGATTATATATATGGCACCCGCGCCGTGATTGAGGCTATCGAGGCCGGTAAGGAAATTGACAAGATTCTGGTTAAGAAGGACTTGCAGAATGAATTGGCGTCTGAACTGCTCGGGGCGGCCCGCGCAGCCCGCGTGCCGGTGCAGCGCGTGCCCGTTGAAAAAATCAACCGTATCACACGCAAGAACCACCAGGGCGTGCTGGCTATTCTGTCGGCGGTGACATATCATAAACTCGAACATCTTGTGCCTGCCTTGTATGAGGAAGGCGTGCTTCCTTTCGTGGTGGTGCTCGACGGAGTTACCGACGTGCGCAATTTCGGAGCCATAGCCCGTACGGCCGAGTGCTGCGGTGCATCAGCAATTGTAATTCCCGAGCGCGGAAGCGTGTCGGTGTCGGGCGACGCCATGAAGACATCGGCCGGTGCGCTCAACTATCTGCCTGTGTGCCGCGAGAGGTCGCTCACCGAGGCCGTGCGCTTCCTTAAAGATAATGGCTATCAGATTGTTGGCGTGACCGAGAAGGCCGATTTCAACTACACAAAAGCCGATTTCACCACGCCGGTGGCATTGGTGATGGGAGCGGAAGACACCGGCATATCGCCTGCCGTGCTCGACCTTTGCGACGCTCGCGTGTCAATCCCGATGTTCGGCAAAATCGGTTCGCTCAACGTGTCGGTGGCCGCCGCTGTGGTAATGTACGAAGTTGTGCGTCAGCGTCTTGAATCCGACATGGAAGTAATCTAAGTGAATATCTGAAACTTTTTTATAATTCTATCTCTGTAAACACTAATATATAGCAAAATTGTTGTACTTTTGTAATTAAGAACTAAAAAACGCTTTAAATATGGCAAGACCTATTAAAGAAACCCCCGAACTATACGGAAAGGATGCGGAACGCTTTGAGAAACTTATTTCTCAGCCCAAACCCGTGTCCAAGGAAGAAAGGGAGAGGGCGCGTAAAGCCTATGAGATGATGAAGTCCATAAGCAATTTTCAATGGTAATATGGATTTTTCAAAATTAGCGCAGATACAACTTTCTCCCTCATCGAATATTAGACCATTTAAATGTGCAGAAGAAGATTTAAATGGATTTCTTTTTGATGATGCCAAGCATTTTCAAGATGAACTCATGGCTGTGACCTATTTGTTGGAAGACCAGGAGAAAGATGTTACTGTGGCTTATTTCAGTCTTTTGGCTGATAAAATCACATTTAATCCCGAAGAAAAGGCTGTGTGGAACCGTCTGAATAGAAATATACCTAACCCTAAGCGGCGTCGCAACTACCCGGCTTTAAAAATAGGAAGACTTGCTGTTAACGAAAACTACGTAGGAGAAGGCATTGGCACATTTGTCCTTGACAGTATCAAATATGCATTTACCACTGTGAAGCGGCTTGGATGCAGATTTTTGACTGTTGATGCATTGAAATCAGCCACACATTTTTATGAAAAAAATGGATTCTTGTTTTTTACAGAACAAGATAAGCATGACGAAACCCGTCTGATGTTTTTTGATCTTAAAAACTTTGTATAGGCCGGTTTTATCAATTGTCTAAATCCTGTATAGAAATACCTTGTGCGTCAGCGTCTCGAATCCGATGTGGAGGTAATTTGAGGGTCGAGGGTGACTATAGTAAAGGTTGAGTCGGTGTAGACGGTGCGGTATCGCTGCTTGTATTCGCGGATTATTTCTTCCTCAGGGCCGTCGATTGTTTTTGCATATCGCACCATCAGCACGGCCACGGGCCGATGCGACGACTCAATCCATCGTGTAAACCTGTCGGTGTAGTCCTTGTTGTGCATAAGGGTGTCGCTATCCCAGCGATGGGCATAAACCGGGCTGCGGGAGTCGAACATGTATTCGAACATGAAGTCGTCGGGGATGTTGCGCATCACGGCGGTGTTGTATGTCGTGTCGTTGACAAAGGGCATGAACCGGTCGGCGACGCGCTGGATTCTGTCGATGTCCCACCAGCCCACAAACATTCTTTTCATATGCGGCACGCCACGCAACTCATGGGGCGGCGGCTGTATCGGGCATTTGTCCTGTTCGGTGAACATTGATGCCACATCTTCACGTGATATGGCGAACATAGGAATCCATATTGCTGCAAACGAGGCAGCCTTTGCCCGTGACGATATGTTCATCGCTGCAAGATAGAGCACTATCGGCATAGTTGGATATATCACAACCCGGGCTATCATTATATTGGAGCCAAGGCCGCCGAAGATTGTGGCCATGAGTGCCATAATGGCGGCAAGGCGGCACAGTCCGCGTGATTTCCACACAAGATATGCCTCGGTGACGATATATAGCGGCGACGCGAAATACCAGTTGCTGTGGTCGACTCCGGCGCGGAGAAATATGTAGAATCCTGTGGCTGTCGCCAAAGCCGTGGCCAAGGCCACGGCAGGGCGCGCCCTGCCAATAAGGAAGAATGCTCCTGCCGCGGCCAGTCCGTAAAGATACAGCATGGGGAACTGCCCTTGATATAATTCCAGCAATTCCGATGTGTCGTGCGATGTGATGAGATTTGATGCGAGCATAGCCCGGAATTCGCCGATAGACCCGTAAAGAGCGAGGATTATTGCGATGGCGCATACTGTATATGTTGCCATCAATGCCACGATTCCGGCAACGCGCGGGCGGCCTTTGGTGAGAAGAATGCACACGGCGGGAATGGCGATGGCGGCCGAGGATGGAAGGCGCAGCGTGGCGAGTACTCCGCATCCGATGCCCATGGCCGCGATTTTCCACCAACGAGGCTTCATCCTGAAATTGACGCACAGAGCGACTACGGCCATAAGTACGGGCACGGCATAACTGTCCCAGTTGAACATCCACTCAATGCCTCTGCACATCGAAAACAGAAAGATACTTGCCGCTCCCACACCGAGCGTGAAGTTGATGTTGCGGCTCATCCACCACACGGGCAACATTCCGATAAATACTGCAATGATATGCAAGGTCCAGCCCATGGTGCGGAACGGGAAGTAGTCGAAATTCCATAACGGGCCAATAACGGACGTAAGCCATGCGCTCAATGGGGCGGCTACCGACGAACGGTAGTCCCATCCGCACATAATCTGGTATGATTCGTCGCACATGTCGAAATACATGGGGAGGCTCACATACCCTCCGGCCCATGCCGCAAGAAGCAGCATGAGCAGCACGGCCGTAAGAGGCGAGAAATGTTTATTTTCCTTAATCAGCATCCTTGATAACGATTGTGAATGTAGAGTCGGAATACACAGTGCGGTAGCGACGCTTGTATTCGCTGATAATTTCTTCTTCAGGACAGTCGAGTTTATCTACATGCCGAACCATCAGCACAGCCACGGGGCACTCCAATGTCTCTAACCAGTTGTTGAATTTATCGGTATAATCTTTTGTGATCATAAGAGTATCCGTCCATTCCCAGTGGTGCGAATATACGGGGCTGCGGGAGTCGAACATATACTCGAACATAAAGTCGTCGGGCGTGCTGCGCATCACGGCAGTGTTGTATGTGGTGTCGGTGGCATAGGGCATGAAACGGTCGGCAATGCGTTGAATCCGGTCGAAGTCCCACCAGCCAATATACATTTTTTTCATGTGTGGCACACCTTGCAACTCGTATGGCGGCTGCATGGGGCATTCATTCCATTCTTTGAGCATGCAGTACAATCGTTCGATATTTATGATAATCAATGGTATCCATATTGCGGCGAAAGCCGCAGCCTTGGCCCGTGATGAAATGTTTGCCACGGCAAGATAAATCACTATCGGCATTGTTGGGAAAAGCACCACTCGTGCAAAAATGATATTCGAGCCAAGGCCTCCGAAGATTGTGGCCATAAGTGCCATTATTGCGACAAACCGCCAAGACCCGCGTGATTTCCACAGAAGATATGCTTCCATAATGATATAAAGCGGAGACATGAAATACCAATTGCTATGGTCGACTCCGGCACGGAGATATAGATAGAACCCTATGGCTGTAATAGCCGCTGAGGCCAGGGATAAGCCGGGCCGGGATTTGCCAATCAGAAAGAAAGTGCCTGCCGCTGCCAGTGCGTAGACATACATCATAGGCAGTTGGGCGGTATATAAGTCGTAAAGAGCATATGCGCCGTGCGATGAGATTAGATTTGAGGCGAACATCACCCTGTATTCTCCGATAGACCCGTAAAGAGCCATGATGATTGCGAGGGCGCATACTGCATATGTGCTCAACAATGCCAAGATGCCGGCAAAGCGCGGGCGGCCTTTGGTGAGGAGGATGCACACGGCGGGAATAGCGATTCCGGCCGACGACGGCAGGCGCAGCGTGGCGAGCACGCCGCATCCGATACCCATGGCCACGATTTTCCACCAACGGGGATTCATCCTATAATTGAAACACAGCGCGACCACGGCCATAAGCACGGGCACGGCATAACTGTCCCAGTTGAACATCCATTCGATGTCTCGGCACGTAGAGAACAGGAAAATGCTTACGGCTCCGGCACCGAGCGTGAAGTTGATGTTGCGGCTCATCCACCACACAGGCAACATCCCGATAAACACTGCAATGATATGCAGTGTCCAGCCCATGGTGCGGAATGGAAAATAGTCGAAATTCCAAAACGGCCCGATAACAGATGTGAGCCATGCGCTTAGCGGTGCTGCAACAGACGAGTAATAGTCCCATCCGCACATAATCTGGTATGGCTCGTCGCTCATTTTGAAATGCATGGGCAGTACGACATAACCTCCGGCCCAGGCTGCAATAAGCAACAGGAGCAGGATGGCCGAGAGCGGCGTGAAGCGTCTATTTTCCTTGATTTGCATCCTTGATAACGATTGTGAATGTAGAGTCGGAATATACAGTGCGGTAGCGACGCTTGAAGCGTGTGATAAGTTCGGGCTCTTTTTCAAAATAGCATGATGTGTTTTGAAGAAGAAGTATGGCGGCGGGGGCCTGAACGGTGTCGGCCATGTGTTCTATTGCGCGGCAGTAGTCGGGCCTGTCCATGAGATTGTCCATCGACCAATAGTGAGGCGCGACCGGGTTGCGCGAGTCGAACATATATTCATATATGAAATTTCGGGGCATGTTGCGCACCACGATGGTGCGGAAGTCGGGAGAATCGGCGTAGGGGCCGAAATTGTCGACCATGCGTTGGAACTGCTCGGTCCAGCGATAGTCGAGCACGAGTCCGTCGTGGTGTCGCATGCCGTCGACTGTGGTTTTGGGCGGATAGCAGGGCGGGGGAGTGCCGTTGTGAGGATCGATTATGTCGTAATTTCGCGCCCCGGCATAGATAGCGGCGGCCGACAGAGCCACGCCCCATCCTGCCACTGTGCGCCACGACTGCGAGACAAATACTATAAGTGCTGCCACAAGGGCAAGCGTCTGAAATGTAAGGCTTTTGTAAAGCACCAGATTGCTTCCGGCGGCAGCCGACAGCATTGTTGCCGCCGTAAGCAGGGCATAGATACCTAAGCGGGAACGAAGATGCCGGCGGAGTTTCCAAAGAATATATATAAGCGCGCAAATCACGGTGGAAGTTACCGGAGCGAGGCCATACCATGTCACATCGGCCCAAAAAAATACAGGAAAAGACAAGACTGCGGTCAATACTATGAAAACCGCGATATTGGCGGCCGTGTGCCTCAGTATCAGAACCTTGTCGGCCGTAAATAATGCCCCGGCAATTAAAAAAAGGAAGAATGGCAGCCATATGAAGTGCCGGCTATATTCATAGAGCATATGCCCCGGGGAATGTTCATTGATGATATTTCCTCCGAGGTGTCCAAGGTAATTCTCTATCGACCCGTAAAGGGATATGAGGCCGAAAAAGAGACAGGCAAGGAGCAAAATGAGGAATACTGTGAAAAATCGGATTTTTTCTTTCAAAATTCCCGAAGATGCAAAAATGGCAATTGCAAGCACTGAGGCGATGGCAAGCGACGGCAGGCGCATAAGTGTGGCCACGGCGGTGAATACTGCGGCGGCCACAATCGGAGCATATCCCGGCCGGATTACAAAGCGGAATGAAGCCACGGCCGCTATCATGGCCGGGAGTGCGGAAAGAGCATCCCATCCGTACATCCATTCAAGCAGCCGGCAGTGCGACGCGAGGCCTGTGGCGATGACGGCCGTGACGAGCGAGAAATTTACATTTCGCGTGAGCCACCACACAGGAAGCGAGCCGGCGAGAATGGATAGCAGCGTGAATGTCCATCCGATTTGTCGCATGGGCAGCATGTCGTAATTGACCCATGCGCCCACAACCGACGTGAACCAAGCCGACAGGGGAGCCACTGCCGACGAGCGGTAGTCCCATCCGCACATAATCTGGTATGGTTCGTCGCTAAGGTCGAAATATACGGCCAGATGCGGATAGCCCGACAGACACAAGGCCGCGAGCACTGCCGCAAGCACGGCTGTGAGCCAATTAATATGCCTGTTTTCCTTAATCAGCATTACCGGGGACGGGTTTTATCACGATAGTGAAGTCGGAGTCGGAATAAACCGGAACGTAGCGGTTCTCATATTCGAAAGCCACGGGCGGTTTTGGCATGTCGCGGTGCACAACGAGTATTGCCGTGGGCGGACGGAGCGTGTCGATGTAAGCATTGAAGCCTTTGAGGTAGGCTTGATTATAGTGGAGAGTGTCGTGGTCCCAGTAATTTGAGAAAACGGGAGTCTTTGCATCGAACATGTATTCAAACATGAAGTCATGCTCGTTGCCGCGCATCACGGCCTTGGTATACGCGGTGTCAGTGGCATATGGCGTGAACCGCTCGATTACGCGGCGATACTGCGAGCGGAACCGCTCGTCGATGAAGAAGCCTTTGATATGCTCGTTGCCGTCGACAAAAGAACCCTCCGGGGCAGAGTAAAGCCAGATTTGTCCATCTTTTATGTATCCGTGGATTGCAGAATACAATGTGGGCAGCACGCAGGCGAGGCATAGGCAGGCTATGCCGGCCAGTTGGCGTTCGCTTGCGGTTGAGCAGATGAGACATGCGAGCACAGGGATAAAAGGGAAAATTACCATGCGGGCCAATTCAATATTACTCCAGAATGTGGCAGAGAAGGAAGCAACAAGCATCAGCAAGGCTATTGCCGCAGGTTTGTGCTGATTCTTTTTTAGGGCAAACAACATGCTGAGCAATGCCAATGTGATGAACAGAGGGGCCAACGGTGCCCATACGAAAAGGTTCAATGCCTGAATCATGATTGCCATTGAAACAAAAAGATTGGCAAGCCAGATGTATAGAAGACCCTTTTTTAATAGCAGAACCTTCGATGTGACATAGTATATTCCGGCACAAATCAATATTGTGAGGTAAAGATTATTAAGAATACTGCCGTATTGCAAAAGGATAAACTCGGTTGAGTGGGCGGAAATCTTATTTATTGCCCAGTATTCGAGATATGTGTCTGCCGAGCCGTACATGGCCACGAGCAGGACGCCGGCCGTTATGAAATATATGGCGGTGACAGATATGAGGGCGATTACTCTTTTGCGTAGTCCGGAGGCGGTATAGGCCGCTGCAATTGCAGGCACGAGTCCAACGATAGCCGACGGGAGGCGCACCCACATTGTGGCTCCGGCAAGAGCCGCTGCAAGTATTATCTTCCACGGCTTCTGCCGCAACATATAAGATGTGGACAGGGCAAAGACAGTCATAATCAGCAATGTGGCATAGACATCCCAACTGTATTCAAATTCCATGATGCGGCACCAAGGGAAAAGCAGCAACGCCACAATAGCATAGACGAGCGTGAAATCGATGTTGCGGCTAAGTTGCCAGGCCGGAATCATGCCGATGAGTATGGCTGCGATGTAGCATGTGCAGGCGAAGTAGCGCATCGGCATCAAATCGAAGTGAAGAGGCTTGCCTACAATGCCGGTGAGCCATGCAGAGAGGGGAGCGACGACAGATGTGCGGAAATCGCCCCAGCCTGTCATAATCTGAAAGGGGACGTCGCAACTCTCGTAATACCACGACAGGCGGATGAAGCATCCCGCGGCAGCAAACAAAGCCAGTATGGAGAGTATTGCTGTCGAGGTTGAGAATTGTTTTTTTTCGGGAATGGTCATTGCCGGTCCTTGACAACGATTGTGAAAGTGGTGTCGGAGTGGACTGTGCGGTAGCGGCGTTTCATGTCGGAGATTAGTTCCGGCTCTTTTTTACGCGAGCCGCGCGACGAAACGAGCAACACGGCAGCCGGAGCCTTGGCTGTGTCGAGCATGTGTCGCACGCCGCGGGCGTATTCTTCCACGTCCATTAGCGGGAGCGTGTCCCAGTAGTGGGGCAGGATGGGGTTGCGTCGGCCAAACATATATTCGTAGGCGTATTCGCTGTTGTCACGCACCACAAAGCAGTTGTAGGCCGAGTCGGCGATGAATGGCGTGAATATGTCGATGGCTTTCTGTACCGGCAAGCCACATTCGGCCGTGGCCTCAATTCCCTCTACCATGGGGTTGCCGTGGACAGCGACGGGGTAGGTGAGGTGGTTGTTGGTCTCCCGCTGATTTATACGGAAAGTGAACCAGCATGAGATGATTCCGGCAATGACAAATGTGTATTTAAGGACATTGTCGGAAAGGCAGGGCCGCGTGAAAATCAGGATTGCCGGCACGAACGGGAACACGACAGTCTCGAGCAGTGTCATATTGCTCCCCACGGCGGCCGACAGCGACAGCCCTGCCATGGCCCACAGTGCGGTGTGGAGCAAGTCCATTGGCTGATGCCGGCGGATATACAGCAGGCTTCCTGCAAGGGTGAGGAACGATACTTTCAGGATTGCGCGTGCAAATTCGAATTGCATCACGACGCGGAGGGCATAGTAGGATATGATGAGAAGCCCCACCACCGCCATTAGACGGACAATGTGACGACGGATATCGCGGAATATGACCGCGACGAATCCTGCAATGCCCATTATGACGAAGAAAATGGTGAATGTCGGCTTTGACAGCGTTATAAGGCTGCTGACCATATCCCTGAGCCCATGTGAGCCGATGCGGTTTTCGGCAATGGCCGAGAAAAATTGCGGCAGCGAGCCATAGATGAGGATGAGCACAAGCAGAGCCGAGGCCAGGAAGGCACCGGCCATGATGCCGCCGTGGACAGCGCGTTGACGGCGGGTGAGTGTGAAGCCGGGCCGGTAGAATATAAGCACGGCAGCCACAACTACAATGCATGCCACCGACGGGAGGCGCAGCAGGGTGGCAAATGAGCAGGCGAGCCCCACCGAGGCGGCTGTTGCTGCCTCGGGGCGGCGCATGTAGCAGATTAATGATATGAATACCAGCGGCATGGATGTGGCCGAGAATGTCGACCAGCCGGCATACCTTTCGCCGTAGTGGCACAGCGAGAGGGTGAGCATAGCCACCACGCCTGCGGCGAGCGATAGGTTCAATTTGCGGCTGAGCATGTATGCAGCCACGATGCCGAGCAGCACCCCAAGCACCTGCCACGACCAGGCGAATATGCGTATGTCGAGCAGATTGTAACCGGCAATTTCCCCGAAAGCGTGAATCAGCCATGCCGAAAGCGGTGCGAACGGCTGGCATGCCGGGGTCATGGCGTTGAGGGCTTGATAAGGCTCGTCGGTGATGCTGAGCACCATTGTCATGAATCGGAATCCCGGCACGGCCGCGACCACAAGCAGTGCAAGCAACAGGATTGAGACCGGAGAGGAGTTGGCTATGCGTGATTTCAGGTTCATGGGATGATTGTTTTAGTTTGTAGGAACACAAGCCTCCGGCTTGTGGAATATCCCACAAGCCGGAGGCTTGTGTTCCTGCATTATGTGTTCCTGAATTAGAAGAAATAAGCCACGCGCAGGGTCCATTGGCGGTTGCGCGCTGAGAAATCTTGCAGGAGTTTTGTTTTCAGAGCATATGTCATGCCCCAGGTGTATGAGGCCGACACTTGCCAGTTGCGCCAGAGTTCGAAACCGAGGCCGGCTGTGATGCCGAGGTCGCCACCGGCAAATTTCACGGCGTCGCATTTGGAGTGTCCGACAAGAATAGAAAAGTCGGGACCGCCGTAGACAAAAGGAGCGAAATAATCTTCAAGGCCGCCGAGACGTGTGTATTTGAAACGGAGGTGGAAGGGGATGTTGATCTGGTGCAGCATCAGACGCTCGTCGCCGTAGCCTTGCGATTGCCAGATGAGTTTCTCGCCGAGGTTTACTTTTGCGCCGGCCATGTTGTAGATAAGGCCGAGGTCGAGGCCGAAACCTATGCCCGGGAACATCATCTCGCCCTGTATGCCGGCCTGGAATCCGGGAGTCTGGCTCACGGTCACGAGGTCTTGCTTGAAAGAGAGGGTGGTGAGGGTGGGGCCTGCAATTCCGGCGTAACGGAATTCGGCGTTGGCCGCCACGACAGCCATCAAGGCTATGATGGTAAGAAGAAGTTTTTTCATTTTCGAGGATTATTTCACTGCGTTTACTATGTCGGCGACGGGAATCGACTGCTGTTCGCCGGATTGCATATTTTTTATTGTGACTGTGCCGTCGGCGAGTTCCTGTTCGCCGATAATGCCGACATACGGGATGGCAAGTGAATTGGCATATGCCATCTGTTTTTTCATTTTTGCCGCGTCGGGGTAGAGTTCGGCGGCGATGCCGGCAGCGCGGAGGGTCTCCACTGCTTTGAGAGAAGCCACGGCTTCGTTGGCTCCAAGATTGAGGAATATAACCTGTACGCTCGCGCCTATGCTCTCGGGGAAGAGGTTGAGGCCGAGGAGCACGTCGTAGATTCGGTCGGCGCCGAACGATACGCCCACACCCGACAGGCCGGGGAGGCCGAACACGCCGGTGAGATTGTCGTAGCGGCCGCCTCCGGATATAGAGCCGATGGCGAAATCGAGAGCCTTTACCTCGATGATGCAGCCGGTGTAGTAATTAAGGCCACGCGCGAGCGACACATCCAGGTCGAGTTCGGCTTTGAGGCCAAGGCGAGTCACGGTTTCGGTGACAAAGCGGAGTTCGTCGACGCCTGCGCGGCCAATCTCGCTACCGGCGAGGATTGTGCCGATTTTGTCGAGACGTTCGGCAAGGGAGCCGTCGATTTGAAGGATAGGAGCGAGGGCGGCTATCGCATCGGCAGAGAGCCCGCGTTCGGCGAGTTCCTCATTCACCTTGTCGAGGCCGATTTTGTCGATTTTGTCAATAGCCACGGTTATGTCGACAAGTTTGTCGGGGGCGCCTACGAGTTCGGCGATGCCGGCGAGCACTTTCCTGTTGTTGAGTTTTATGGCCACACGCACTCCCAGGCGGCAGAACACCTCGTCGATCATGCGCAGGAGTTCAACCTCGTTGAGAAGTGAGTCGGAACCCACCACATCGGCGTCGCATTGGTAGAACTCGCGGTAGCGGCCTTTTTGCGGACGGTCGGCACGCCATACGGGCTGAATCTGGAAGCGTTTGAAAGGCATCTGCACCTCAGCACGGTGCTGCACCACATAACGGGCGAAAGGCACTGTAAGGTCGTAGCGCAGACCTTTCTCGCATATTTTCGGGGCTGCTTTTGTATAATTGTCTTCCGAGAGGAGGGCGGGGTCGACTCCTTGGAGGAAATTGCCCGAATTAAGCACCTTGAATAGCAGTTTGTCGCCTTCTTCTCCGTATTTGCCCATCAGCGTGGAAAGATTTTCCATCGACGGGGTTTCGATAGGCTGGTATCCGAAGAGGTAGAACACACGGCGTATGGTGTCGAAGATATAGTTGCGTCGGGACATCTCCACGGGAGAGAAATCGCGCGTGCCTTTTGGAATGGATGGTTTCTGGGCCATTTTTTTGTTATGCTGGTTGTCGGATTTGTTTATTCATTAATCAATCGGCAAAGATAAGAAAAAATCGGCACAAACGGAAATTCCCGTGAATATCTTTTTTTGCGCAGGAAGAAGGAGGTGTTTCAAAATACAACCGGTATGGACGCACGGCTCGTGCAATGCGGTTTAAATAAGTTGTCGCCATAAAGCAGAAGCGCGTATGCGCTTCAAGATGGTATCCGGGAATGGAGGCAAAGCCTAACATAAAGCGGCACGGCGTTTCCGTGGCTATGCAGAATCGCTTTTGGCCCGGATGTGTATCCATGCGAAACTTTGATTAGAAACGCTATTCTGGCGCTTCGGAGGGAATAATCAACCTGTCAAAGGAGCGCTTTCAAAAAAAATAGCTAATTTTGTATGCCCGTTGGGAGGAATCCAACGAGGTTAAAAAAGGATTTAGTTTAGTTCGTTGCTTCTGAAATCGCCAAATACTCGAAAATATTGATGGGCAAAAGCGAAGTGCCGGTTATTCAATTCGCAATATGGAATGTCGTATATCCACAAATGACAAAGGCAAAAAACGTGTGAGATGGGTCGACTTGCTGAAAGGGGCTTTGATTCTTGGCGTGATATTTGTGCACGCCCCGGGCCGTCCCGAATGGTGGACACCGAATCATGTCAATACAATCTTCTTTTTTCTTTCCGGCTTCTTCTTCAAGCCCAAGGGGTTTGTTGATTTTGTAAGACACAAAGCATGTTCACTGCTAATCCCTTTTCTGGTTTTCTTCTTGCTTTCGAATATATTTTGGGTAGGCGTTCAGTTATGGAATTATCACTCGTTGAGTACGGTTAGATGGAGTGGTTTTTTTGATATGTTTAAGGTAGTTGGGCGGTCCGACTACTTATGCTCAAATGTATCATTATGGTTTATTTTGTGCCTGTTCTGGGTTCAGTTGTTCTATTGGTTTGTTTATAAATTGCCGTTATGGACTAAAGCCGCCCTCCTTTTTGCAATATCGCTGTTTTGGGATTTTTTAAGTGAAGTCTCCTCGCCATTCATGATAAATAATGCCGTTTGCTGGACTCTCTATTTCGGAATAGGAAACATCGCCGCGGGCACAATATTTAGATTGGTGAAGGACAGGCGAAACTCTTTGTTTATAATTGTTGCCGGTATTGCTGTGATGTTCTTGATTGATTATTATTTAGAAAGCCGAATGGCCACCAACACTTTTTACATCGTTTGGTGCTTCGTCCTTGTTGCCGTGGCATCGCTGCTTGAGGATATTCCGGGTACGAAATGGCTTGAATTTTTCGGTGTGAACACATTGGCGATTCTCTGCACTCATTTATTTATCCTTATCCCTGTTGGACGCATGCAGTTTAAAATTTTCCAACATGTCGACGGAATATGGGCGTTTGTCATGACTGTGATTACCATCCTGTTTCTTGTGCCCACAGTCATGTTTATAAATAAATACATGCCCCGTGCGGTGGGGAGGACGCCTCGGCCGGAAAGGCAGAAGGCAGTGTCGTAAGGTGGCGAAAGCCACGCCGGGATAGCGTTTTTTTATCTTCTGATTTATCAACGGTGTATAGACACACGGCTAAATGGCGCAAGACGAAAAGGCAATGCATGGAATAGCGTGGCGATTCGACAGATTTATTTGAGATGTGGGTCAAGCCGAATTTACGGAGCATGTATTTACGGCAGAAGCGGCAGGGCCGCTTAATATGGTAGGCATGGGCTCAAGCCCATGTTATGATGAGGTGATGTTATTCGACTGCGGCCGCAGTCGAACCTCCGTGATGCGTTAGAAACACGGGCTTTCGCCCGTGCCTACCGTATTCGACCGCGTTGCGGTCTACCTGTTTTAATCAATTATGCACCGTAATCAAAACTTGTGCCTGGTAAGCAACTTTTTGATACACGCTTCCGTTTGTTTTTCAAAATCCGGAGAGTCCTTTGCCGGGGCAAAGTGCTTCGCGGTCTGTGTTCCTAAAATAAAAAAATGCTGATGAATTTTCATCAGCATTTTTCTTTGTGGCGGGGACAGGGATCGAACCTGCGACCTCCGGGTTATGAGCCCGACGAGCTACCACTGCTCTACCCCGCGATGTTTTACGTGTGCAAAGGTATGAACCTTTTTTGAGATATGCAAATGTATTAACATATTTTAACAAAAAAATGTGGTCAAATAAACTGTTTGCGGCGGAATTCGAAGTTGCGGCCGAGGTATTTTTCGCGCACGGTGGGGTTTTGCGCGAGTTCTTCGGACGTGCCCTGGAAGAGGATTCGCCCTTCGAAAAGGAGGTAGGCGCGGTCGGTGATGTTGAGGGTCTCGGGGGCGTTGTGGTCGGTGATGAGGATGCCGATGTTTTTTTGTTTTAGTTTATGGATTATAATCTGGATGTCTTCAACGGCCACGGGGTCGACGCCGGCGA
>CANRZQ010000020.1 GCA_947644475.1 uncultured Muribaculaceae bacterium | reverse complement strand
GCGCAGACGTTGCTCTTTCCAATAGGCGAAATATTCCATTTCGCGGCCGGGCTGCACGAAGAACTGCATTTCCATCTGCTCGAACTCGCGCATGCGGAAAATGAACTGGCGTGCCACGATTTCGTTGCGGAAGGCCTTGCCGATTTGAGCGATGCCGAAGGGGATGCGCATGCGGCCGGTCTTCTGCACGTTGAGGTAGTTCACGAATATGCCTTGTGCGGTTTCAGGACGGAGGTACACGGTCATTGCGCCGTCGGCTGTCGAGCCCATCTCGGTCTTGAACATGAGATTGAACTGGCGCACTTCTGTCCAGTTCTTGGTGCCGGAAATGGGGCATACTATCTCTTCGTCGATGATTATCTGGCGCAACTCGTCGAGATTGCCGGCGTTCATGGCGTCGGAGAAACGCTGGTGGAGGGCGTCGCGCTTGGTCTGGTGCTCAAGCACGCGGCCATTGGTCTGGCGGAACATGGCCTCGTCGAAAGTCTCTCCAAAGCGTTTGCGGGCCTTGGCCACTTCCTTTTCAATCTTATCGTCGATTTTTGCAATCTGGTCTTCAATGAGCACGTCGGCACGGTAGCGTTTCTTCGAGTCGCGGTTGTCGATCAACGGGTCGTTGAAAGCATCGACATGGCCCGAGGCTTTCCAGATGGTGGGGTGCATGAAGATGGCAGAGTCGATGCCCACGATATTGTCGTGAAGCAGGGTCATGGCGTCCCACCAGTAGCGCTTGATGTTGTTTTTGAGTTCCACGCCGTTCTGGCCGTAGTCATACACTGCCGACAGGCCGTCGTAGATTTCGGAGGAGGGGAACACAAAGCCGTATTCCTTGGCGTGAGATATGATTTTCTTGAAAACGTCGTCTTGTTGTGCCATTTTTTCTTTAAATATGTGATTTTGAGAGGGCAAAATTACGAAAAAGTTGGAAAACGACAAAAAGAAACAGCCATTTGACGCCGGAAATATGATAAAAAATGCTAAAAAAGCCCCTTGCCGTTAAACAAAACCACGGCTTCCGTTGTCTTTAAGATACAACAGCAGAAAGAAGCAAGGCATCTTATCAACATAGGTTGTTAAGTAATGACAAATGAATTAGTTTTTTCATAGGATTAGATTTTTAAGTTAAATGCGCCGGATGTCGTGATGACAGCCGGCGCATTTTTTTTTGCATCTTCCCAACTCCCCAACTTCCCAACTATAAAAAACATTAAAAATTAGCATGTTGCAAAATAAAATCGGAAATCCTTTGTTATTAAAGAATAAATTAGTAATTTTGCAGGCTATTATACCCTCTCTCTAACATAATCCGAGAATATGAGACAGTTAAAAATCAATAAATCAATCACTAACCGTGAATCTCCCTCGCTCGACAAGTACCTCCAGGAAATCGGACGTGAGGAACTGATTTCGGTTGAAGAAGAAGTTGAACTCGCTCAGCGTATCCGTCAAGGCGACCGTCGTGCCCTTGACAAACTCACGCGCGCCAACCTTCGTTTCGTAGTCTCCGTAGCAAAACAATACCAGAATCAGGGCCTCTCGCTCCCCGACCTTATCAACGAAGGAAACGTGGGGCTGATTAAGGCTGCCCAGAAATTTGATGAGACACGAGGGTTTAAATTCATTTCATATGCCGTGTGGTGGATTCGCCAGTCGATTCTTCAGGCTCTGGCAGAGCAAAGCCGAATCGTGCGCCTGCCGCTCAACCAGGTGGGCTCCCTCAATAAGATAAGCAAGGCCCTGTCGAAGTTTGAGCAGGAAAACGAGCGTCGTCCTTCGCCCGAGGAACTCGCCGACACTCTCGACGTGCCTGTCGAAAAGATTGCCGACACCCTCAAAGTGTCCGGTCGCCATATTTCCGTTGATGCGCCTTTCGTCGAAGGCGAGGACAACAGCCTCCTCGACGTGCTCACCAACGATGACTCCCCTATGGCCGACGCGACCCTTACGCAGGAATCGCTCTCCAAAGAAGTGGAGCGTGCGCTTCGCCAGCTGCACGAGCGCGAGCGTGAGATTCTGAAAATGTTCTTCGGCATCGGATGCCAGGAAATGACACTCGAGGAAATCGGTGCCAAGTTCGACCTCACACGCGAGCGTGTGCGCCAGATTAAGGAAAAGGCAATCCGCCGCCTTAAAGGACAGAAGAGCAAACTCCTCAAAACATATCTCGGTTGATAAATCATTAAACAACACATACAAGTGGCTGCTAACACACATTAGCGGCCACTTTTTGCTTCTCCCCGGAAAAATGAAGATATTTGCCGCCCCGTTGCAGGGCTACACCGACAACACGTTTATAGAAGTCCACCATGGCGTCTATGGCGCTCCCGATGCATATTGCATGCCGTTCACAAGAATAGAGAAGGGTCAGGTGCGTCGTCAGGACGCTGCCCGCTTGCATCGCGCGGCGGAAATCATGTCATCGACGGGCGTGGAGATAATCCCCCAGGTGATTTTCAACTCTGCCGAAGAATTCTCGACTCTTGTCCATGCAGTCAAGGAAGCTGGCTTGCGGCGTGTCGACCTCAATCTCGGCTGTCCGTTCCCGATGCAGACGCGCCGCGGGCGCGGAGCAGCCATGATTCGTGCTCTCGATGTGATGGAACAGGTGGCCGGCCTGGTTGCGGCTGACGCCGATATGGCATATTCGGTGAAAACCCGCCTTGGCCTTGAAGGCGGAGATGAATGGCGTGGCCTGCTCCCTATTTTGGATGCCATGCCGCTCGAATATGTGGCCGTGCATCCGCGTACCGCCGGCCAGATGTACGACGGCGCTCTGTTGCTCGACCAATTTGAGGCGTTTGCCTCCGCATCGGCCCATCCCGTTGTGTATAACGGAGATATTCATACGCGTGAGGATATTGCGCAGATAGAATCCCGTTACCCGCAGTTGGCCGGGGTGATGATAGGGCGTGGGCTTCTTGCGCGTCCGTCGCTTGTCGGTGAATGGAAATCCGGCTCCGATTTCAGCCTTGAAGAGCGCCGGAGCCTTTTTGGCCGTTTGCATGCCGGAATGTTGGCGCAATATCAGGATATTCTCTGTGGCGACACTCAAATTTTGCAAAAGATAAAGCCCCTGTGGGATTATGCCGACCTCGGCCTCGACCGTAAGGCTCTGAAAGCCATTCGCAAGGCTGTGTCTCTCGCCAAGTACACTATTGCTGTCGATGCCGCGCTTTAACGAGCCTTTTTGCAACACCCATCACAATCCTCTTGCCGAAAATCTTTATCAGCATACACTTCAACCGGTAAAGGCGGTATCCAAGCGTGCTGTGGTCGAGCCACGATGCGGCATAGTGGTGTATCGACACAGTGCGTTCTGTTATCGTGAGAATGCCCGTGGCGTGGTCGAGCGGGCAAAACACATCCGACGGATATATCTGCACGCCGGCTGTCTCTTGTTTTTCACCGTTGCACGATAATCCATGGCGATGCAGCACTCGTGTCGCCTTCTCCACCACTGTTTCGGGCACAGCCTTTTCTGTCTCGAAAACCGTCCCGTCATATTCTTCAAGCATTTCGCGGAAAATATCCATCTTCGCATACGCCCCCATTCCAAGTCCCGGATTCACCATGGAGCAGGAAGTTTCATTCCTTTCCAGCCCCATGAAAGGCGTGTTCTCGATGCTGTCGAAATGCCTGATAGCCTCAACATCGGTATCGAAGTAGATGCCGCCGTAATTATATAAAATCCAGAAACGCGCATAGTCGCTCACAAAGGCATATTTTCCCGCTTCATAGGCCGAGCGCACATAAGAATTCATGCTTATGTCGAAGTTTTCCTCGTTCCATTCCTTTATTTCATATCCCGGGAAAAATTTGCGCCACGACCCGATGCACTTGCGCGCATAGTCAGGCAGCGGCCCTCGGCCGAACCAGCAATAATGAATTGTCCGGGGTATTTCCATGGTTGCAGGCTGTTGGTGGATTGTGCAAAGTTACGAAATTATATTGCACGCATGTCTTTTTTTCCGTAATTTTGCATTATGAAACGCATCGACAGGGAAACAGTGCAAAGAATCCTTGACGCCGCCGACATTGTCGAGGTGGTTGGCGATTTTGTGTCGCTTCGCAAGCGTGGCGCCAACTATCTGGGGCTGTGTCCGTTCCATAACGAACGCACGCCTTCTTTCGCCGTGTCGAAAGCCAAGGGCATCTTCAAATGTTTCAGTTGCGGCAAGGGTGGCTCGGCGGTAAGTTTCCTCATGGACCTCGAGAACATGACCTACAACGAGGCCCTGCGTTACCTTGCAAAGAAATACAACATCGAGGTTGTCGACCGCGAGATGACCGACACCGAACGCGAGGCCGAGACCGAGCGCGAGTCGCTGATAGCAGTGCTGTCGTTCGCCGCCGCGCATTTCGAGCATATCCTTGCCGACACCGAGGAAGGCCGCGATGTGGGCTATGCCTATTTCCGAGAGCGAGGAATTAATGACCAGATGATCAAAAAGTTCCGTCTCGGTTATAGCCTCGACCGTGGCGACTCGCTTCTGCGCGACGCCACGGCAAAAGGTTTCAGCGACAAATTTCTCCTCATGGCCGGCTTGGTGGCACAGTCCGACCGCGGCCTTTACGACCGTTACCGCGGCCGTGTGATATACCCCATCTTCTCTGTCTCGGGGCGCGTAATCGCATTCGGCGGACGCATCCTGTCGTCCGACAAGAAGAAAGCCAAGTACGTCAACTCCCCTGAAACGCCTGTGTACCACAAGAGCAACGAACTTTACGGGCTCTACCAGGCGCGTCAGGCCATTTCGAAGCAAGATAAGGTTATTCTCGTTGAAGGATACATGGACGTAATATCCATGCACCAGCTTGGCATCGAGAATGTTGTCGCCTCGTCAGGCACATCCCTTACCATCGGGCAGATACGCCTGCTTCACCGGTTCACCAAGAATATAACGGTGATTTACGATGCCGACCCTGCCGGAATACATGCCTCGCTCCGTGGCATCGACCTCCTGCTTGCCGAGGAACTGAATATCCGCGTACTGCTGCTCCCTCCCGGCGAGGACCCCGACTCTTTCGCGCAGACACATTCTCTCTCGGAAGTGGAGGAATACATTGCGGCACATGAAGTCGACTTCATTTCATTCAAGACACGCATTTTGCTCGAAGGTGTCGAGAACGACCCCATAAAGAGGGCGGGCGTTGTTACCGAAGTGCTTCGTTCCATTGCCGTGGTTCCTAACGAGGTGATGCGCGCCGAATATGTGCGCCAGACTTCGCGCATGCTTGGCATCGATGAGCGCACTCTCGCCCTGCGCCTCACAAAAGAAATTGCCGCCGTAGCCGAAAAGCGTCCGTATTCCGATGCTGACGACTCCACCAAGGCCGATGTTGTGGCCGATTCCGCGGCAACGGCTGCCTCGCAAGGTGCCGTTGCGTCACAGCCGGCAGTTGCCGCTCCGATTCTTACCCCTGCCGACCGCCGCCGCCGCCAGTGCGAGCAAGCCATTGTCAGGCTTATGCTTAAATATGCTATGGTGCAGATAAATGCCGGCGCCGACCCCGACGAGTCTTTGACGATACTCGAATTCGTGTCCACAGAACTTGCAACAGACGAGATTGAATTCACCGACCCTCTTTTCCGCCGTATTTTCAACGAGGTGCTCGTTTTCGCCGGCGGCGAATGGAAAGATGCCGAGGCCAATGCCCGCGGCAAAGCCGGAGAGGTGCGCAGGCAGATTCTTGACGAAGGCCATGAAAAGATACGCCGCGAGGCCGACGGACTTGCGGATATAGAGATACGCGAGGCTCAACTTGCCGAGGAGGCCGATGCCGCATATTTCGCTGCGCTCGACACTGCGCTTGAAAATATATCTGAATCAACATTCCTTTCACATCCCGACGATATGGTGCGCCGTGTGGCCTCCGACCTCATTGTCGAGAAATACCAGCTGTCGAAGATTCATACCAAATACGTGCATGTGGCCACTGAGCGCGAGATGTTGCCCGAACTTGTCTCCCGTGCTGTCATGGAACTGAAATATTGCGTAATCGACAGCGAGATTGCCGCCGCGCAGGCCCTGATAAAGGCTGCGTCGGCCGACGCCTCGGCAAATCCCGAAAAGATTCAGGCCCTTGTGGCCGACCTGCAAAGCCTGTTTCAGGCTAAGTCGCTGTTTGCCAAACGCCTCGGCGACCGTATAGTCACACAAAAATAGTTCTCCTCATGAAAAAGTTGGAAAAAACAAACGCGGCCCGGTTGCTCGACAAAGCCAAGATTGACTACCGCCTCATCCCTTACGAATTCGACCCCGACGACCTGGCCGCCCAGCATGTGGCCGACAGCCTTGGCGAAGACATCAACCGCGTGTTCAAGACCCTTGTCCTCCGAGGCGAGCGCAATGGCATCTTCGTCTGCGTAGTGCCGGGCAACTGCGAGGTCGACCTCAAAAAGGCTGCCCGCGCCTTTGGCGACAAGAAAGCGGAAATGGTGGCGATGAAAGAATTGCTCGGCCTTACAGGATATATCCGCGGAGGATGCTCGCCTATCGGCATGAAAAAACCTTACCCGGTATTTATACATTCCACAGCCTCCGATTTCGACAGCATATACATCTCCGCAGGCCAGCGCGGACTTCAATTATGCCTTTCCCCTTCCCACCTTGTGGCTTTCTGTCGCGCCACTGTGGCCGATCTTGTCGTCACTGACTGAGCGACTTCACCGTGGTTATTCCCGGGCGGTTGTGCAGCGTGAATGCCACAAAACGCGACACTTTGTCGCTGTGATACGATATGTGGTAAAACTCAGGGGCAAGATTGTCGAGTGTGAACATGGCGTCGGCCACAGGGTCGTCATACATCGAGCCGGCCGACAGGCGCTCCTCAATAGATATATCATTCCCTTTTATTTTCACGGCGAGGCTTACCGCGCCGGAATCGGTCATGCCTTCAAGCCCGTGCCGGATAAAGACAACACGACCTCCCTCGGCACACCGGCATTCGATTGTCGGCCCAGACGTCGTGCCCGGCATTGCCGGCAGCAGTTCTGCCGCGAGCAACTCCTCGCGTACCGGCCCGGAGAACGCCGGACGCGCTGCCGCCGCTACGATAGCCGCCGCCACAACAGCCAGCAAGATATAAAACTCTGCCGACCCGAAAAAGCCGACAGCAAGCACTATCATCATATTCATGCCGGCAAAGATAAAACAAATTGCCCGATCCTGCAATCCCCACACCCTTTTTCCTCCCATTTATTGAAAAGTGTATAAAAAGCCCCTCAAAATTTATTGAAAAGTGTATTTTTAAAAAAATATCCTATTCTACATAATAAATATTATGTATATCGCAGGGTAGTTTGTATGTAGGAACACAAGCCTCCGGCTTGTGAAAATTGCCACAAGCCGGAGGCTTGTGTTCCTATGAGATTCTCGCTGATAATTATTATTTGATTATGTCGTAGAGCAGGCGGGCGTCTGCGAGGGCCGGGTAGCGGCGGAGCCAGGTGAGCTGCTTTTTGGCGTAGACGCGTGTGTTTTTCTTGATGCGCTCGATGGCCACTGGCAATGGCATGGTGCCGTCGAAGGCCGCGAACAGTTCTTTGTAGCCCACGGTGTTGAGCGAGTTAAGATGGCGGAGATGGTAGACGCTGCGCGCCTCCTCAACAAGGCCTGCATCAACCATGGCGTCGACACGGCGGTTAATCCTGTCAAACAGGTCGGAGCGTTCCATAGGCAGATGGTAAATCTCTATGTCGAAAGGACGCTCTTTTGCCTGACCCGTAAGAAGTGTCGAGGCCGGGACTCCGGCTTCGATGCATATTTCGAGCGCATGGATGTTGCGCCGGGGATTGGCAGGGTCGACGCGCGACGCACCCACAGGGTCGAGGCGGCGCAGTTCAGCGCGAATGGCGTCGAGGCCGTGCTCTTCGTAGAGACGCATCGTTTCGGCCCGTACTGCGGGCGATATGGTAGGCAGCTCATCAATGCCGCGGACCACGGCGTCGATATACATCATCGACCCTCCGCACATCACCTGCACCGGATTCTGCTCCCACAGCCGCGGCAGCAGAGCCATAACGTCGGCCTCGTATTGTGCGGCTGAATATTGCCGGTCGAGGTCGAGCGTGGCCACGAAATGATGGGGCACGGCAGCGAGTTCCTCGGCCGTCGGGGCAGCCGTGCCGATAGGTATGCCACGAAAAATCTGCCGAGAGTCGGCGGATATGATATGGCATCCAAGCCTCCGGGCAATATCAAGCGCCACGGCGCTCTTTCCCGAGCCCGTGGCGCCTGTTATTACTATGAGTTTATTTTTCTGCGACAAGGCGTGCTATTTCTACGATAACTTGCTGCGCCTTCTCCATCGAGGGTATAGGCACAAACTCGTAACGGCCGTGGAAGTTGAGGCCGCCGGCGAAAATGTTGGGGCAGGGGAGGCCCTTGAACGAGAGTTGAGCGCCGTCTGTGCCGCCACGTATGGGCACTACATTGGGCCGGATGTCGGAGCGGCGCATAGCCTCCTCGGCAATGTCGATGATGTGGCGCACCGGCTCGATTTTCTCGCGCATGTTGTAGTACTGGTCCTTTATCTCGAGGGTGCAGCAGTCGGGGAACTCATGGTTGATTTTGCGTGCGAGATGTTCAAGTTCGCGCTTGCGGCGTTCGAAGCGGTCGCGGTCGTGGTCGCGGATTATATAGGTGAGCACTGTTTTCTCCACAGAGCCTTCCATGCCCACAAGATGATAGAAACCTTCGTACCCTTCGGTGTGTTCGGGCGTTTCCCAGCGCGGAAGCATGATTACAAACTGGTTGGCGATGCGCATCGAGTTTATCATCTTATGCTTGGCATAGCCCGGATGCACATTGCGCCCCTTGAACGATACGCGGGCCACGGCAGCGTTGAAGTTCTCGTATTCAAGTTCTCCGATTTCGCCTCCGTCCATGGTGTAGGCCCAGTCGGCGCCAAAAAGGTCAACGTCAAACTTGTGCGCGCCCTGGCCGATTTCCTCATCGGGGTTGAATGCTATGCGGATTTTGCCATGCTTAATCTCAGGATGCTCTTTCAGATAAGCGATTGCAGATATTATTTCGGCTACACCGGCCTTGTCGTCGGCGCCGAGAAGCGTTGTGCCGTCGGTCACAATCAGATCCTGGCCAACATAGTTGAGCAGTTCCGGAAATTCCGTCGGCGACAGCACGATGCCATCTTCCGCGTTAAGCGTGATGTCGCCGCCGTCGTAAGCCTTGACGATGCGGGGCTTTACATGGCGTCCCGACATATCAGGAGAAGTGTCGAGGTGCGCGATGAAGCCGACAGTGGGCACATTGTCACCGGTGTTGGAAGGAAGGGAGGCCATAAGATAGCCATTGTCGTCAAGAGAAATCTCTTCCAGCCCCATATCCTGGAGGCGTTCCTGAAGATACTGGGCAAAAATCATCTGTCCGGGTGTCGACGGTGTCATATTTGTCAATTCGTCACTCTGAGTGTCGAATCTCACATAATCAAGAAATCGGTCAACTACATTCATGGTTTCGAGGGTGTGTATTGATAATATGCCACAAAGATACTCAATCTCCACCTAAAACGCAACAATTGCCCCATAAAATTCCCCCATTCGCAAAATAGCAATAAAAAACTTGGTATTTAGAGATAAGTTTTGTAATTTTGCATTGAAAAATCGAGATGCGCCCGTAGTTCAATGGATAGAATAATGGATTCCGGTTCCATCGATTGGGGTTCGACTCCCCACGGGCGTACTTATTCAAAATCATGCTGCACCAAAGTGTAGCAGGCTTTTTTGGCAATCGGGTCAATCCCGAAATTACGGTGCATTATTGATAAAAAAGGTGGACCGCTCTGCCGCTTCTGCCGAAAGGATATACGCAGTATGCTATAAGTGTAGGGCTCGTGCGTCCGCGTCAGCGTGATTGCATTAACTATTTAATCTGGGATACTTATGATTCAAAAAGTAAATGAAAAGATAAGGCAATTAATGCCAAAACACCCCATGTAGCAATTAAACACCATCTTGCTTTGTCAATTCGATTTTGTAAAAAAGACTTATAGAAAAGTGATAGTCCATACACGATACAAATAGGATATAGTATGAGCGGTATGGCTATCAAGATTTTCCTAAACCATACTGACATTAATATCAAATATGCTATAAAAGGAGTCGCAAAAATTGGCAGTGCCGTAAAAATGGCAAAAGCGAAAATGCCATTCGGACAATGATAGTCCTTTTTTAACTTTTTAGCATAGGGATATGCTATTACAGGATATCCGATAACCCATAATAGAGAAGATGCTAAAAAGAATATGACAACTTCCATATTGCAAATGTAAGCATTTGTCGCTATAATATATGCATTTTTCAGCATAAGTGTGTCAAAAAAATGAATTAATGTATGCAAAATTGTCGCAGAGCCACGGCCGAGGGTTCATTCGTTGGCTTTGCCGCCATGCTTCGAAAACAATCATTGCGGGCAATGTGTGATTTTTATGCAAATAATCATTCGAAAATTTGCAAATTGCAATAATATGTGCTATATTTGCAAACAAAAAAAATAAACCTATATCTTTTTAAATATGGAAAACAAACCTGTTATCCTGCCTCACTGGCTCGAAGTGCTCGATTGTTGCGGCGTGAAGACGCAACTCGCGGTGATTAAGGCTCTTGTCAAATATCAAGCGGAAGGCGTTATGCCCGATTTCAAGGGGGCAAAACTTGCGTTGTTCAATTTTCTTATTCGTGACTTGTCGCCGGCAGAGGAAGAAAAGGGGACCGATGGCAAGAATAAACCTGACAATGCGCTTACGCCCGCTGAAAAGACACGCCTCAATAGCCTTATGATGACGATTGCCGCGGTCCCGGGGTTAATCCCCGAATTGACGGCCGCCTCGGGGTTTAGCCCCGAGGAATACATGAACCGCCTCAAAGACGCCGTCCTCGCCGACCCGCCCGCCCGCATAATGGCATTTGACCTTCAATCCTTTGTTTCTTATATCAGGAACAAGGCCGGAAGCCTTGCTCGCGGATGAAAATAATTTGTTATCTTTGCAAATAAAACCAAAGCAGCAGAGGGTGTGTTAAAATACCAAAGGTAGGGACGTACGGCTCGTGCGTCCGGAAATCTATATTGATATTTATTTAACAATCAATTGTTTATCTGCGGACGCACGAGCCGTGCGTCCCTACAACCTTGGCATAAACAGCCTTTTTGACACACCCTGTACAAAAGGTTTTAATACAGCCTGTTCCTGCAACATGTAAATTTTGTGAATTATGACTATTGGCGAGGCTTTAAAGGAGATTGAAAGACGGCTGGCTCCCGCTGTTGGCGAGGGCGAGGCCCGGGCTATGGCGAATGTTATCGTGGAGACGGTGAAGGGTTACAAGCCGGTGGATGTTGTGATTAATCGCGGACGCGAGTTGCTCGACGACACGGTGGAAAATATCCGCCGTATCGTAGGTCGCGTGCTCGCCGGCGAGCCGTTGCAGTATGTGCTCGGAGTGGCTTCTTTTGCCGGACGCGATTTTGAGGTGACGCAGGCCACTTTGATTCCCCGCCCCGAGACAAGCCAGCTGGTCGATTTTATAACCAAGGCTTATGACGGCCGGACAGACTTGCGTGTGCTCGACATTGGCACCGGCTCGGGATGTATCGCCGTGACGCTCGCCGTGGTGCTTCCGTTTGCCCGTGTGACGGCAGTGGATATTTCGGCCGACGCCTTGGCTGTGGCGCGCAGGAATGCGGCCCGCTACCGGGCCGATGTGAAGTTTGCCGAGGCCGACATCCTGAAAGATAATATCGATGGTGAGTTCGACATAATAGTAAGCAATCCTCCTTATGTGCTTGATAGCGAGCGAAAGGATATGGATATGCGTGTAGTGGAACACGAGCCTGCATCGGCTCTGTTTGTGCCCGATGACGATGCCTTGCGGTTCTACCGGCCCATCGGGCGGCTTGCTGCGCGGAGCCTTGCCTCCGGAGGCAGCCTGTGGCTCGAAATCAACCCTTTGTGTGCCGGCGCGCTCGAAAAGATGCTTTCGGCCGACGGGTTCACATCGGTAGATGTAATCCGTGATTTCCGTGGCGCGAACCGTTTTATATGTGCCCGGCGATGAAGACGGTTTCAGCAAAAGATGCCCTTGTGCGTCTCGAGACTTTGTGCGCCCGCAGCGAGCAGTCGACCGGCGAGGCTCGTGAGAAACTTCGCCGCTGGGGCATATGTTCCGGCGACGCCGAGAAGATTATCGACAGTCTTGTCGACCGCCGTTTTATCGATAATGAGCGTTTTGCCCGTGCTTTTGCCCGCGACAAAATCCGTTTTTCAAAGTGGGGCCGCATAAAGGTGTCGCAGAAACTGCGAGAGAAAGGTGTCGGCCGTGACACGATAGCCGACACGCTGGATGAGTTCGACGAGGAGGAATACAAGACGATTCTGGCCGACGTGCTTGCATCGCGCGTCAGGCGCGACCCCGGACAGATTGAATCGTATGAGGGGCGTACCGCCCTGTTCCGCTTCCTGCTCAGCCGAGGATTTGAATCCCAACTCGCGGCGGCGGCCATACGCGCGGCCAAGGCCGGGAATGAATGATTATTTCCGGCGGCGGATGCCGAGGGCTTTCTGGATGCGGAACAGTGTCTGATAAAACAGGCATGAGAGCCTGTGCAGGCTACGCATAGGCCACGATGCGCCGGAATAATGCTCTACGTAATAACGCGAACTGTCGATGCCGGCCTTCATTATCGTATATGAGGATTGTGAAGGCGCGGAGGTGGTGGCAGCGCCGAGATGTATGCACCGGTGGTCGAGCGACAGATAGTTCTGCAAGCCGAGAGCCTTTGAGCGTGCCGCCATGATGTTCTCCTCGAAATAAAGGAATGTGGCGGGGTCGAAACCTCCGATACGCGCAAATACATCCTTACGCAGGAGCATGCACGAGCCGGATGGCAGCCCTATGGGAGTGACGCCGCTTGCCGGGGCGTCGGCATCGGCAAGAATGTATTGCTTTTTGGGCTGGTAATTCCATAAAAGCCACCAGTAAAGGAGGATATTGGTGCGTATAAGGTCGGCTACCGATGACTCGCGGCGCGCGCAGTTCAGGTCAAGGCCCTGCATATCTTTCTTGTAGAGTACGGGTGACACAACGGCGGCGTCGGGATGAGAATTCAATATGTCGAGCAGTCCCGGGATTATGTCCTCGACAAACAGGATGTCGTTGTTCAGGATCATCACAGTGTCCACATCCGGGTCGGCATAGGCCAGTTCAAGACCGGCATTGTTGCCTTGGGCGTAGCCTGAATTCACGGAGCGCAGAAGCAGCGCGGCGTCATGTCCGCAAAGGGCTTTTCTCGATTCGGGGGCAGTCTCGTCAATTACAGGGGCATCTGTCCCGAATTCATTGTGGAACACATCGATGAGCGCGGCCTGTTGCTCGGGGCGCGAGGCGTTGTCGACCACTATGGTCTTTATCCTTGCCGAGTTATATGTCCGCACCGAGCGCAGGCAGTTGGCAGTGGCCTCTGCGTTGTTATAGTTGAGGATAATGAGGGCGGTCGCCTGCATATGCCGTATTGTTGGAGGTTGACGTGATCTGTTGAGTGCCGCTTTCCGTGACACTGTCTTTTTTTCGGTACACCATGTATAGCACCACCATTATGTCGATAATCTGCCAGTAGATTACGGGAGGGCCGGAGGCAAATGATGTGACGAAATAGAAGATGAGCGAGTATGTCAGAAACTGCTCCTGAGGAGGCTTTCGCCGGAGAATGGCAGTGAACATGAGCGCAAGCAGGCCTATTGTAGAGAAAGCCCCGAAAAGCCAGTAAAACCCGGCCCAGCCTACATCGACCCATAAAACACCTTGTTCCATAGTTTCAGCATCCATTATTATGCCCCAGCGGCTCACGCCAAGAGCAGGCATGCCGTTGCCCAAAACGGTCGAGAGTTCGTTAGTCTGATGGTCATAGGTGTAATATCGCCATGCGGTGATACGTATGTTTTCTTCTTCCTCGTTTTCATCGGCTTGCTTTTCGGTAAGTTCGACCATGGCCTGATACATCGGAATACGTGGCAATACAAATAATCCGAAGGCCACAACAAGAGCGATTATGCCAATTTTGATTTTTATGTTGGCGCGCTTGAGTATGAACCACAGGCCCAGTAATGCGCTGAGGCCTATCACCTGTCGTATTACCGAAAGCACAATCATCAAAGATGTTCCTCCGGCGAGGAGCATCCATTTAAACTTGCCGTCGAGGAGCCAGCGGTTGATGGCATAGAAAAGTATTACCGGGAAAAACTCAACGAACACAAGCGGAAGGCGGAGAATACCGCGAGCATCGTCGGCATCGAACATCGGCCGCCCGAATATATTGAACGGCATGGTGGCAAGGTTGATGAAATATATTACAGACGCACATGCCGCAAGCGCTATATATGCCTTTATGAGCCGCTCCGTGGGTATGTCGAAGCGCATAAGCACAAAAAACATAAGGTAAGCGAGCATGTAGGGCATCGTTGTGACGATTGACTGCGTTATGGTCTGCATATGGAATGCCGAAGCCATCAGCATCGACACTGCAATGCCGCAGATAATGAAAGCGTAGGCCCATCGGGGATAACGCGCGGAGCGCAGCGATATCCCGTCTTTGAGTGCCACAACAAGGCATGTCATCACGGAAAGATAGAACAATGCCTTGCCGATTGGCCCTTCTATTCTGTTGCCCGGGTCGAAAAACGAAACGGAGGCCAGAATAGTGAATATGAGAAGATAAAACCTCAGTTTCATTGCCGCGGGGCCCTCACATACCCGAGAACGGCATCCTGCAATTTGCCGAATACCGGATTTTTAAGGTAAAAACGCTGTACGGCATAGAAATAAGGAATGAGAATAATGCCGCCGATTATCATTTTCACGATTGGCGAAAGCAAGGGGATGTAAAGTATCATGCCCGACAAGGCCATGAAAGGGGCATAGCCGAGTATATTGCGGAAAAGCGACCGCCATGGAAATTGGAAAAAGCCTTTCTGTGACACGAATCGCTGGGCAATGACAAGTACGGCGATTTCTGCCGCGAACCACACTATGGCTGAGCCTACCGAGGCAAGATGCCTTACAATGAGCAGGTTGCCGGCCACACCAACAGTGGCGCCCACAATAGAGTTTACGAGCACGCCGCGGTCGGAGGTGAGCGGAATCATTACCTGCACCACGAGAATCTGCTCGTAACCGATGATGAAAAGCAGAGGCATGGTTATGATCACCGGAAGAATAGTAGGGGCGAATTCCTCGCCGGCTATGGTGTAGACCACGCCTCGGGAATAGAGCATCCCGAATATGGCGATTGGGATGGCAAACATTATGAGCGCGTCTACCGACATGGAGATGAGCCTGCCGAATTCCTCCTTGCGTCCCTCGCCAAGAAGCGAACTTGCCCGGGGCAGTATGGCCAGCGAGTAAGCCGTGTACATGGCCAGGATTATATGGAAAATTTTGGTGGCCGTGGTGTAGTAGCCCACCTCGGCCTCGCCGGCTACGAATCCGAGATACATCACATTGAATGTGGTGTACATGGAGGTGAGCACAAGGTATGAGCCCAGAATCAGCGACGGCAAGATAAGGGAGCGGACGGCGGCGAACGAGAACCGGAACGATACCAGGCGGCTTGCCCGCAGGCAGTTGATCGCGGCATTCACAGCCACCGAAAGGCACAAGAGCAGAAAATATGAGGTGTATTCCGATTCGCTGCGTACGAAAATATATACGGTGGCAATAAAAATCAATTTCACGATTATCGTCCGTACCGTTATATATTTAAAATCCTCGAGCCCCTTGAACAGCCATTCCAGAAGCAGGAAGTTGCCCCACAATTTAAGTTGGCCTATGAGCATCACATCCATGTGCTCCGACAGTTTGGGCACGAGGATGGTGGCTGCGAGCAGGCCTGCGCTTGCCAGTATGGTGAATGCGCCGGAAATAATGAACAAAGAGGTGAAGTCTTGCGACATTCGTTCCTTGTCGCCTTTGCTTTTCGCTATGATGCGCACACCTACGATGGGGACGCCTATGAGCGAGATGAGCGAGGCCCAGGTGACGATGCTGTCGGCGAAATTGCAGATGCCGAGGCTGTCCGGGCCCAATACGCGCGTGACGTAGGGATAGACCAGGAACGGGAACAAGTAATTCGATACAGTGAGAATTACATTGAACGCTATGTTGCTCGAAAGGCTTTTCGACATCCGTATTTTATTTCGGTCGAAATCGACAGTTTTATTCTATGACAATTGAAAGGCGCGGGAAGCGGCCTTGCCGGCGTAACTCGCCAAGGAATTCGAGGTCGGACGATGTTGTGGCGCGGGCGTCGACAGCCGCAATGGTGAGGTCGGCGTCGGCGGCGAGGGCATATGCTCCGCTGCCTTCGGCAATGGCCGGCGAGGCTATCACTACATAATCGAATTGGCTGTCAAGGCGCTTGACAAGGACGGCAAATGCCGGCGATGCAATCAAGTCGGCCGTGGCAAGGTCTGTGGTGCCGGATGCAATCATATGCAGATTGCCGGATGCGGCCTTGGTGTCGCATTGAGCAGTGCCGGCGCATATATCGACCAGGGAGGGACATGCGGCAGCGGCAGTGTGATTGGCGAATGAGGCGTCGACCAGGACTGTCTTGTGTCCGGCGCGGGCAAAGGCCGAGGCGAGTTCCGTGGCCACAGGCATAGAGTCGCGCCTGAGAGTCGTAACCATTATATTTTTTGCTTCTATCGGGTCGAGGATTGCGCGGAGGTCGGTGCGGAGCATGTTTATGCCTGCGAGAGGGTCCTTGTCTATTGCAGCAAGTACGGGCACGGTGCTTGCGCCGGTCACGGCATCGGAAGAACCGAGAGGCGTGTGCGGCATCTTGCGGAAGAAAATCCATGCGGCGGCCCCAACGATGCCGAAGAAAAGGAGAATCATGGCAAGCATTTTGGGCTTCATGCCCGGGGTCTTGGCCACGATGAAAGGCTCGTCGAGAGTGAGCAGAGCCTCTGTTTTCTTGGTGAGTCCCATGCGGGCATCCTCGCGTTGTTTCAGCAGGAAAAGGTATAGTTGCTGTTTGAGCATTACCTCACGCTCTAGGTCGATATACTCACGTTCGAGTTCGGGAATTGTGCCCATCTTGCCGAGAGTCTCGTTATTCTGCCTGTTCATGCTTGCGAGTTTCACATTGGAGTTTTCGAGGGTGCGGGTGATTGATTCGCAGATGTTGGCGCGGAGCATCGACAGTTGTTTCTCGATGGTCTCTATTGTGGAGTTTGAGGTGTTTACCTTCGACAGTTCCTCGTTGAGTTTAAGAATCAGAATGTTATATTGCTCGACAGCGCCGACAGATGATGGAGTCTCGGTGGACGACAGGGTTGTTACGCTCATCGAGGGTATCATCTTGCGGTCGTTGGCCGGATTGGCGATGAAATCGCGCGTCATGCGCAAAATCTCATTGTAGGTGGATGTGCTGGCGATTTGGGCATCAAGAGAGGCGGCCTTGTGTATGAGCATGGATGCGGCCGTGCCGGGTTCGGTAATCTTGTTCTTTTCCTTGAATTGCTGCACGGCTGCCTGGGCGTCGTTCAGTTCGGTCTCGAGGGTTGCGAGACGGTTCTCGACAAAATCAAGGTTGTCGCGCTGTGTCTGTGCGAGCTGGTCGTTGCGCAGCCAGTTGTAATTGTCGATGATGGTCGAGAGCAGTTTTTTGCCGAAATCGGGGTCCGGTGTAATGGTCGACATCGAGATAATGTCGGTTTTCTTGTTCGGAGCGAAAACCTCGACAAAACTGGTCAGGCCTTGGGCCGCGACGTTATAGGAATCGTAAGTTATTAAAAACTTGGGGTAAACATCTTTTTCATTGAAAAATGCCGTCTTTTCGAGGCGGAAATCGGCAAAAGGAGTCTTGATGTCGGCCGGCAGGGTCACATCTTTGAGTTTTGCGATTCTTTTATCGATTGAGGCGTTTCTGATTTCGATTTCGAATTTCTCCCCCTTGCTGTCGGGCTTGATTATGAAGAAAAGCGTGTAGCGCAAGGTGTCGGCCACGGCGGGGTCGACCGACAGGTGCAGTTGCGCCCGGTCGTAGGCCGGAATGGTGCGTAGGATGCGTTCTTTTTCAAGATAATTGATGTTGAGGCCGAGTTGGCGCACAGTGCGTTCGTATACGGTGTGCGACTGCATCACGGCTATCTCGTTGTCGATGTTTGAGGCTCCGAACATGTCGCCCATCGAAAAAGAACTTGCGAGGTCGGACAGGGCGAGCATTCCGGAATTCTGGCCTGTTTCCGGGGGAAGCATCAGCGAGGCGTTGACCTCGGTGGCCGGCTTGCGGATGAAAATGTAGGCAAGGGTGATGAGTACGGCGGCGCCGACAGCCAGGGCATATATTTTCCACCCTTTGAGGCTTGCGCGTACAAAGCGGCGGATTTCGACTGCGATGTCGAATTTCTTATTTGTGTTCTCGTTCATATATAGGCTACTTTACAGAGAGGGCTATGATAAGGGATGCAATAACGGAGCAACCGCTCACGATTGTGGAGACCACGGAAAGTTTGAAGGAATTGTTCTGGTTGTATTCCGCGTTGTCCTTGCGCACTTCGGATGGCTCGATGTAGATGTAGTCGTTTTGTTTGAGGAAAAAGTAGGGGGAGGATAGCGTGGCGGCATCGTTGAGGTTGAGGCGTACGGATTTGCGCACGCCGTTTTCCTCACGGATCAGCAGCACGTTGTCGCGTTTGCCGTATGGGGTGAGGTCGCCGGCTTCAGTGATAGCGTCGAGTATGCTGTAACGG
>CANRZQ010000019.1 GCA_947644475.1 uncultured Muribaculaceae bacterium | reverse complement strand
GTGATGGAGCATGCCATGGCCTCGGCCTCTGATTTCGGCCTTGAAGTTTACTCGGGCGTGGATCTGAGCGTGAGGTCAGAAAATATGGGGACGAATCCTCATGGCGCGGGGATTGCACCCGCCGGAGCAGGCAATAAATGATGTGATTTCGAGCACCATCTTGACAGATGCGTCGGCCACGGTGCGGAAATGCGCGGCGTGGTCGGGCGAGGCCTCGGCAAAAGCCAGGGCGAGCACATTGTAGGCACATGCCTGCTCCACAAGGGCGTCGACGCGGGGCGTGATGCCGGCTTTCGTTATGGCCGGGCTGAACGATATGGCTACATCGGCATCGGAGATTTCGATGTCGTCGATTATTGGCAGCAACTGTGTGGCTATGTTAAGCATTGTGTTGCGAATCAAGGGAATGAGCATTGCCCGGTGGTCGTCGTGAAGCACCACCGGGAGTTTGTCTTCCGATATTGTGGAGATGAGGGCCGTGGCGGCGAATATTTGAGATATTATGTTTTCCATAGGAGTGTGTTTTTCAGTTCGCTTTTAGAAGACGGTCGCGCTGGTCGATGAATGAAGAGAAAGAGTGGAGTATGTCGGCAAGGGCTATCACGGCGTTCTCGGTCTGGGCATGATAGAGCGAGGAGCCGGCGTTTCCGGGGTCGCGGGCCATAAGGGCGGTTGATACTCCGGATATGTCCTGAAACAGTTGCATCTGGATGTTGAGGATGTTTGCCACGCCCTGCCCCACGTTGTTGTCGATAAGTTGCTGAGGCTGTGTGCCGCCGCTGTGCTTTATGGGTATGATGCCGTCGAACGACGCCCATAGTTCGGCTATGTCGGCAAGGGAGTAGTTGGAGGGCAGCTGGTCGAGAGGAAAGGTGAGCACGCCTTTGGCGGAATGTGCTACCATGCGGTTGATCATCGACACAAGGCGGTTGACGGATTTCTGCTGGTCGATAAGGTCCTCGACAAAAGGATGCACGGCTCCGTCGGTGAGGGGATAGAGTTTCACGGCAAACGGATGTGTTCCGGAAGAGGAGACAGTGCGGTGGAGGATGTGGCCGTCGGGCGTGAGCCACCGGCAGGTCCAGCGTGTGGCTATGTCGGTCGCCGACTTAGGACGGGTCACGACATCGAGAGTCCACATTTCGATTACGCGGTGCCGTCCGGGTGCCGGAATGAAGAAGTCGCCGGCCGATTCAGAGATGCCGTTGCCGAGATGGCGCATTGGCGACGCGCCGGCGGAGGCCAGGTCCTTGTAGCATTTTGCTATGCGGGCTATGCGCCTCGAATCGCGTCGGCCGAACCGTGTTATTATTTCCGCGATAGACATGTCGTGGAGCACGCCGATGAGTGTGATGTCGGAGCCTCGCGGGTCGGCATACGAGTTGATGAAGAGATGCGACGGATTTATATTGTCGACATATATCGATTCTACTCCTGCGCGTGTGTCGGGGGCCACACGCTGGATTGCGCAGCCCGATATGAGGTATTCCTCGAGGGCGCGCGCGTCGAGTTCGGAAAGAAGGTTGATGTCGCCGGGATATTTTTTCGGGTATGATTTGGTGTTGTCGGCGCGAAACCGGCCCACTATCGTTTTCAGCAGCGGACGGATGAGATTGTTGGTCACAGGCTCGGTGCCGCTCTTTATGGCGGCGCGAGCCTCAGATAGCCGGGGATTTTGCTCGGCGGGGTCGAGCCATTGGTTGCCATAGGCAAACCGGAGGTAGCGCAGGCGCCGGGCACGGAAGTCGGCGGCATTGTTCCATGCGTTATGCGCCAGAGATATCAAGGTATTTGACATAGGAAGATAAAGAATTAAGGAGTGAATGACTGAACGAGAAAGGGCCGTCGGGTCCGGGGTCGAGCACGGCTGTGCACGCTGCAATCTTGTCGGATGGCCCCACGGGTGCGGCGTAGAGAGTCTTGTCGAGTGGACTAACGAGCACCATCGGAGAGGATGCTCCGGCCCGGGCGTAGGGCGAGGCCAGACGTCGCCACCGGCGCAGATGCGCGGGGTTGGCGGCGCTGAGAATTTCCGGGGGCATCCTCCACGATGCCATGCGGAACGAGACAAGACGGCGGAAATTGTCGGGCAGGGTGATTTTAGCCATCCATGGAGTCTTCATGTCGGTTGAGGCCATTGCGTCGATGCTTTCGGCCGGAAACATTTCCACATCGGCGTTTTCGAGGGCATCGGCAAACCATTGTCGAATCCACATTCTGACCAGGTTGTCGATGTCGATTCCGTCGGAGCGGCCGAGAATTGCGTCGGAGCGGTCGCCGTCGATCATTGCCCATCGGCGCACCATCTCCACAAGGCAGTCCAGAGAAAAAGTGTCGATCATAATATTAATTATAAATAAAGGTTGGTGATAGTTATATCACTGCAAATTTACAACTAAAATTTGCAAAATCCAAATTTATTGAAAAAATAATAAAAAATAAAGAATCCGGATTGATGAAAAGCAGCGATTTGAAAAAAATATTAAAAAAGATGAAAAATGATACAAAAAACGAAAAAATTTGTGTTAAAATTTTGAGATAGCAAAAAAAGGTTATAACTTTGCATCGAAAATGTCTCTGACGCCTGACCTTAGACTAAAAATTATTTACATTTTTTAAAAAATCGGACTAAGTTAAGGCAACTCTCAAGCATCCATCCGTGAGGACTACGTGCCTAAGGGTAGAGATATTTACAAGTAAGTATGATATAATCTCTACACTTTAGTGAAAGTTCTATAAGGCAGAATGCTATTAAGAAATGCCTTAGTCTTTTAGTCCTCTGAGCGCTGTGGTAGCGGGCAGAGGTTTTTTTTATGTGTATATACAAAAGGCCCCGCGTTGAAACGCGGGGCACGGGGGGCAGGGGGATGTTTCGATTTGTCAGTGGGCCTCGAGCCAGTTGCGGCCGGTGCCGCAGGCCACTTCGAGTGCTACATTGTGGGTCCAGGCGTTTTCCATCTCATGCACAACCAGCTGCTGCATCTGAGGGAGTTCGTCGGGGACGACGTTGAACACGAGTTCGTCGTGCACCTGGATAATCATGCGGGAACGCAGGCCGCGTCGGCGTATCTCGGCGTCGATGCGTATCATGGCAATCTTGATGATGTCGGCGGCGGAGCCCTGAATCGGGGCGTTGATGGCGTTGCGCTCGGCATATCCGCGTACGGTGGCGTTGCGCGAGAGGATGTCGGGGAGGAATCGCTTGCGGCCTTTTATGGTGGAGACGTAGCCGTCGGTGCGGGCGCGCTCGATCGACTGCTCCATATATTGCGCCACTTGCGGATATGATGCGAAATAGCCGTCGATGAGTTGCTTGGCCTCGGCGCGGGGTATGTCGAGGCGTTCGGAGAGCCCGAATGCCGATATTCCGTATATTATGCCGAAATTGGCGGTCTTGGCGTTGCGCCGCTGGTTGTCGGACACTTCGTCGAGCGGCAGATGATAGATGCGGGCGGCAGTGGCGCGGTGGATGTCCTCGCCGGAGCGGAAAGCCTCGAGCATGTGCGGGTCGGCGGCAAGGTCGGCGACGAGGCGCAACTCAATCTGCGAGTAGTCGGCCGACATGATGAGGCATCCGTGGTCGGGGATAAAGGCGCGGCGTATCTCGCGTCCGTCGTCGGTGCGGATGGGTATGTTTTGCAGGTTGGGGTTTGTGGAGGAAATGCGTCCGGTGACGGTGACGGTCTGATTGAACGAGGTGTGTATCTTTCCGGTGGACGGGTTGATAAGGCGCGGGAGGGCGTCGATGTAGGTGGCGAGGAGTTTGCGCAAGACCCTCACTTGGAGGATAATGCCTACTATGGGGTGCTTGTGGCGGAGTTTCTCGAGGATTTCCTCGGTAGTGGAGTATGCGCCCCGCTTGGTGCGCTTGGCTTTTGGGTCGAGGGCGAGTTTTCCGAAGAGAATCTCGCCCACCTGTGTGGGCGATGATATGTTGAAAGGCTCTCCGGCAAGGTCGTAGGCCTCACGTGCCAGGGCCTCGACGCGTGATGTAAGCGCTACGGACATCTCGGCGAGGGCGGCCACGTCGATTCGCACGCCTTCCCATTCCATGGCGGCGAGCACGCTCACCATTGGCAGTTCGATTTCATGCAGGAGGCCGGTCTGTCCGGCGGCTTCGAGCGCGCGTTTCAAGGGGTCGGCCAGCGACAGGGCGATGCGTGCGGCCTCGGCTGTGATGCGCGGGGCGTCGGGGCCGGGCTTGAGCGCGGCGTGTCGCCGCTCGAGGTCGGTAAGATGATAGGTGAGAGTCTTGTATCCGAGGATGTCGTAGGCCACGAAGTCGAGGATGTGGCTTTTGTCGGGGTTGAGGAGATAATGTGCTACTGATGTGTCGAAATAAGGAGCGGTGAACTCGATGTCCTCGCGCCGGAGCATGAGCATGGCGCGCTTGATGTCGTGGCCCACGATTGTCGTGCCGGGGTCGGTGAACAGCGGCTCGGCCATGATGAGAATCTCGCGCCGCTTCGACGGCTGCGCCGGCAGGGGTATGTAGACGGCGCGTCCTTCGGCCGGGGCGATGGCAAGAGCGGCGAAGTCGGCAGTCATCGGGGTGTCGCCTACGGCGAGGATTGATATGCCTATCGAGCCGGAGCCTTGGATAGAGCGTATTGCGCGCGCCACATCCTCGGGGGTGGAGGCTGTGTCGAAGGCGTCGGTGTCGAGAGCGGGGGCCGCTGGCGCTGACGATTCATCGGGCGCGTCGAAGAGCGACCCCATTGCCGGCGCGGGGGCCGGGGCGGATGCGGGCGCAGACGCTCCGAGGCGTGAGATGAAGGTCTTGAACTCGTATTTGGAGAAGATTTTCACGAGCGTGTCGACATCGGGCTCGGTACGGCGCAGGTCGTCGTAGGATACGGGCACGTCGATGTCGGTCTTGATAGTCACCAGCCGGCGTGAGAAAAGAATCTGCTCGCGGTTTTCGGATATTTTACGCTTTGTTGCGCCGGTGAGCAGGTCGGTGCTGTCGAGAAGATTGTCGATAGAGCCGAATTGCGCGATGAGTTTCTGCGCCGTTTTCTCTCCGATGCCGGGGCATCCGGGGATGTTGTCGGAGGCGTCGCCTTCGAGGGCGAGCAGGTCGATGATCTGTTCGGGGCGGGAGATGCCGTAACGCTCGCAAATCTGCCCGGGACCGCGCACCTCGAACCCTTGGCCGCGGAGGGCGGGCCGGTACATGAAGATATGGTCGGACACGAGCTGGCCGTAGTCCTTGTCGAGAGTCATCATGTAGGTTGTGAATCCGTCGGCCTCGGCTCTTTTGGCGAGCGAGCCTATCACGTCGTCGGCCTCGAATCCGTCCATTTCTATCACAGGGATGCGGTAGGCGCGGAGAATATCCTTGATTATGGGTATGGAGAGGGTGATGTCCTCGGGCTGCTTCTGCCTCTGGGCCTTGTATTCGGGGTACAGTTCGTTGCGGAACGTCTTGCCGCCGGGCGGGTCGAAGCAAACGCCGATATAGGCGGGGTTCTCCTTGCGGAGGAGTTCGTCGAGGGTGTTGCAGAATCCGAACACGGCCGAGGTGTTGAATCCGTCGGACGAGAATCTCGGGGATGATATCAGGGCATAGTAGGCACGGTATATGAGGCCGAAAGCATCGAGCAAAAATAGTTTCTTTTCTTCCATAAGCGGGCAAATATTGTGGTAAAAGTAAGCAAAAAATCCGTATGACGCATTGCGAGCGGATAAAAAATGCGAAAAAATGCACTTTTGGCGTTGAAATATTGGTGATTGTCTGCAACTTTTGCTAATTTTGCAGAATATTTCAGCAAAACAACTTTGGCCGCATTATGAGTTCTCTCGCAGAAATCCAAAATAAAATCGCTCCGGATCTGGAAAAGTTGAACATCCGTATCCGCAGCCAGCTGTCGACATCGAATCCGCTGATGGATTCGGTGATAGAAGGGTTCTTGCGCAACAAGGGCAAGCAGATACGTCCGCTTATAGTGCTGCTTACGGCCAAGATGTTCGCGCCCAAGGTCAACGACAACGTTATAGCCGCCGGCGCGGCTGTGGAGTTGCTTCACTCGGCCTCGCTGATTCACGACGACGTGGTGGACAATTCGCGGCTGAGGCGCAACGCGCCCACAATCAATGCTGTGTGGGACAATCATATTGCTGTGCTTATCGGCGACTTTTTCGTGTCGTCGGCCATGCAGCAGGCCATCTCCACGGCCGATGTGCGCATAATCGAGGCTCTGTGCCATCTTGGCAAGTTGCTGTCGATGGGCGAACTGGACCAGATTTACAACGCCCGTTACCATAAATTGACCGAGGAGGCTTATTTCCAGATAATCAGCTACAAGACGGCGTCGCTTTTTGTGGCATGTGCCCGCATGGGATGCTTCGCCGTGGGCGCGTCGGATGAGGACACTGCCCGTATGGCGGAATTTGCCGAATTGCTGGGCCTTTGTTTCCAGATACGCGACGATATATTCGACTATTATCACTCGGAAAAGGTAGGCAAGCCCACGGGCAACGACTTGCGCGAGGGAAAGATTACGCTGCCGCTTCTTGCCGTGCTCAACGGCGCTCCTGTCGAGGGCCAGCAGGCTATGCGCGAGCTGTCGATGAAGGAGTCGCTCACCGACGAGGAGATTGCCACGTTGCTGGCTTTTGCCCGCGACAACGGAGGCATACGCTATGCATTTGAGAAAATGGGCGAATTGCGCAACCGCGCGGCAGCAATAATGGCAGAATTCCCTGATTCGCAGGCTTCGAAACATCTGATGGCAATTTTCGACTACATCATTTCACGCGATTTCTAAAAACCTTTTCACGGCCGGGATTGTTTATAGAATGTCCGCTGTGGCAGACCCGTTTTTGAAATCAATGAATCTCAAATCAATAAAGTTATGGCAAAAGCAATAGCATCATCGGTGCGCCTTTATCAGCTTGATTTTTCAAGCATGCGCACATGGCTTATGGCCGCCCTTTTCGTAATTGGTAATATAGCATTGCCTCAGTTGTGCCACCTTGTGCCCCAAGGCGGTCTGGTGTTCCTTCCCATCTATTTCTTCACCCTGATAGGTGCTTACAAATATGGATGGAAAGTGGGCCTGCTCACGGCTGTGCTTTCGCCTGTGATTAACTGCGCCCTCTTCGGCATGCCCGCTGTGGCATCGCTTCCCGCCATCGAGATGAAGGGTATCCTTTTGGCTCTGGCTGCAAGTTATGCCGCCGCACGTTTCTCGCGCGTAAACCTTCTTATTCTTCTTGGCGTGGTGCTCAGCTACCAAGTGGTTGGCTGCGCTATCGAAGGCCTCTACCATTCGAGTTTCGCCGCCGGCATCCAGGATTTCCGTCTTGGCATCCCCGGTATGCTCCTTCAGGTTGTCGGAGGTTATGTAGTGCTCCGCTACCTTCTTAAAAAGTAAAGGATGATTTGATGGCGGACGCACGAGCCGTGCGTCCCTACAAACAAATATAATTATTTGCCTGCACATAAAATCGGCGGCCCCATCGGGGGCCGCCGATTTTGTTTGTCAGAATATTTTCGACCAGAAGGGGCGCATCTTGCGCGATGTCCATCCATGGCAGCCCATCGGGAGCCGGCGCCCGGTGAGGCGGTAGCACCATGCCGGATATTTGTCGAAGGCGAACATGAGGGCTTCCCCGGCCGCGGGGTAGGTGAATCCGGGGGCTGCTGTGGCCCAGAACACATCTTCGGGGTGGCCTTTGGGGCCTATGGCGTTGAGGCGGGCGAGTTCATCGGCTTTCTCGCGGCATACGCGGGCATGTGACGCGGTCTTGCGCAGCGACAGGCCGCCGTTGCCCACCCGGCCGTAGAGGGCAGTTTTCGAGTATAGGCCTTTGCGGCGGCGGATGGCGTCTTCTATGTGTTTTATCCAGAGCATCGGGGGATAACGGTTGACGGTGCGCCGGAGCCATGGAGCGCCCACATAGTCGAATCCGCGGGCGCACCATTGGTCGAGGTCGTCGCGGAAGATGTATGTGTCGAGTTGGGCGATGAGTATATATTGGTATGAGGAGAATGTGTCGTAGAAGTCGGCCGATGTCATAAGTCGGTTGTAGCCGCGTATTCCGTTGAAGAATGAGGGGGCGAATTCCACTTGGCGTATGCCCGGGAAAGGAGCAAGCAGGGCGGAGAGGTCGAGTCCGGAGGGCTTTATCACCACTATGTCGCGGGCGGCGAGCACGCGGCAGATGCTTTCGAGCGATTTGGCCTCGTCGGCGTTGATTTCGGCTTTGTATATCGGCACGACTACGGCCACTGATGCTTTTTCCATGCGGTGTTGTCAGGCAGTTGTTCGTATTATCGTTTGGGCGAATTCCTCGGGCGTGAGCGACTGTGGAAGCCAGCAGATGTGGAATCCTCGGCGTTCCATGCCCCGGAACCATGTCATCTGGCGCTTGGCAAACTGGTGTATGGCTGTTTCGAGGGCTGTGAACATTTGTTGGAATGTAAGTTGCCCGATGAGATGCAGTGTGATGAATTTATATTCGAGGCCATAGTATATGAGGTCGTCGGGGGCGATGCCTGAGTCGAGCAATGCCTGCACCTCTTGGAGCATTCCGGCCTCTATGCGGGCGTGGAGGCGGTCGGTGATGCGGCGGCGGCGCAGGTCGCGGTCGATGTCGACGCCGAATATCACGGCGTCTTTCACAGGGTTTGGACGCGCCGCGGCGGCGGCTTCGGGGTGGGCGCGGTAGTATTCCTCGATTTCGATGGCGCGGATGGCGCGTTTGGCTGTGTCGATGTCGGTGGTGTTGTGCAGGCGTTTCATCGAGGCGAGCATGGCCGTGAGTTCGTCGAGCGTGCGGCCTTCGAGCGATGCCCGCAGGGCCGGGTTCTCGGGCACCTCGGGGAGGGCAAGGCCGTTGAGCACGGATTCGATATAAAGGCCGGTGCCGCCGCAGAGTATGGGCCGGCGGCCTCGGGTGCGGATGTCGGCCTCGGCCGCGCGGTAGTCGCGCAGGTACTCATAGAGGTTGTATTTGTAGCCGGCGGGGGCTATGTCGATGAGATGGTATGGCACGTCGCCGTATTCGTCGAGGTCTTTTCCTGTGCCTATGTCCATGCCGCGGTAGATCTGGCGTGAGTCGGCGCTGATAATCTCGCCGCCGGCGGCGCGGGCCAGGGCCACGGCTCTCGCAGTCTTTCCCGAGGCCGTGGGGCCAAGTATTACTATGAGCGGTTCTCTCGCCATGATCGGTCCATTCCGGATATGTACCTGCGCCAGAATCTGCGCAGGCGGAAGAAGGGTTTGTCCTCGTTATGCTCGGCCACATAGAGCCAGTGGATGTCGGAGTAGTCGAGGTCCCAGTCCTTGAAGTCGCAGAGGCGGAAAGTGGGGCGGTAGTTTTTGATTGGGTATAGCCGCCGGCCTTCGCGGTCGTAGGTCTTGAAGGCCATTGTCATCACGTATATGCGGTGGATGTCGTAGGCCATGGGACGTGTGAGCATGCTTGTGTTGAGCAGTTTGTCGATGGCGTAGAGGTTGAGCCATTCGCCTTTCAGGAGCGGGGAGCCGGGGGCGTCGTCGGTAAGGAATATGGCGTAGTGGAACACGTTGATTCCTCGGGCAGGGTCGCGTGTCACAAAGAGGGGCCGCACGCGGAATGAGCCGTCGATGCCGGTTTTTTTGATGAATAAGTCGCGTGCTTCGGTGTCGGTCATGCTGTCGGTGGCGGCAATGTCCTCGATAGCCGGAGTGTCCCACAGGGTCACGCCGGGGATGTCGGGATGCTGCACCTCGCCAAGGAGCATCGTGTCGCCTTTTACGATGAGGAATCTCACCTGTGTGGTGCGCTGCACGGCTATGGCTGCGCGGACGTCGGTGCGCTCCTGCATGGCGGCGTAGCGTGTGTATATGAATCCTGCCGACAGTGCATACAGGGCCACAGGCACGATGAAGAAGAAAAAGCGGTCGCTGGGGTTGATGTTTACGTTGATGTAGAACAGCGCGTAGTAGAGCCAGCCCACCACAGACAGGAACACGGACATGATTGCCATAAGCCGCACCTGCACGCGTGCCTCGTTGTGCACAAGGTTGTGGGCCACACCCTGGCGCATTGTTATTGACGCGCGCGATGTGCACTGGCGGCACAATTCGGTCTTGCCCATGCGGAAGTAGGCAATTGAGAAGAGCACGGCGCCCACAGGAGCGATTATAAGGGCCGGTATGAAGGGGATGCCCACGTTGTAGGTGGCGGGGTCGACGAATATGTTGGGAATCCAGTGGGTGTTGAGCGCGTTTATTATCAGCATTATCAGCGCCGACCAGCCAAGGGTGTAGTTGGTGGTGCGCACCATTATGGAGCAGCTCACGCCCTCGGCCGAGGGCATTGCCGGCGATATGCGCGTGACTACAATCATCAGCGCGAAGGCCACAAAGGGGAGCACGACATGGGGCACCCACAGCCCGACAATAATGATTATCGACAGCATGGCGCAGCATATCAGCCAGTTGGCCGACAGCATGCTGTAAATTCGGTGTTTGGAATCTTTTCCGGGCATGACGTTGGATTATTTACGGAAGTGGGAGGCAAAGAAGTCGAACATGCGTCCGTAGACCACGGCACGGGCGTTGCAGCCGTTGATGCTGTGGTTCATGTTGGGGAATACGAACATGTCGCAGGTCATGCCCTTGGATTGGAGTTCTGACACATATTGGAGGGAATTGGCCGGATGCACGTTGTCGTCGGCCGTGCCATACATAAGCAGCAGCGGGCAGCGGAGGGCGCCGGCGCGTTTGAGCGGAGCCGAACGGTTGTATCCGTCGTCGTTCTGCTGGGGGGTGAGCATGTAACGCTCGGTGTAGATTGAGTCGTAGAAACGCCAGTCGGTGACGGGTGCCACGGCCACGGCGGCGGCATAGGGAGCCGACGGCACGGATGCGGCCATGAGGGTCTCGTATCCGCCGTAACTCCATCCGAATATGCCGATGCGCGAGGCATCGACGCCGGGGAGGGTGGCTATGTATTTGGCGGCGTTGATCTGGTCGATGGTCTCATAGTGGCCGAGGTTGCGGTAGACGATGTCGGAGAAGGCGCGTCCGCGGCCGCCGGTGCCACGTCCGTCGACGCAGGCCACGATATACCCTTGCTGCACGAAATAGTACATCCAGTCCATTTCCCAACGGTTGAGCACCGACTGCGAGCCGGGGCCTGAGTACTGGTACATCACCACCGGGCAGTTGCCTTGCGCGTTGGCCGGGCGCAATATCCAGCCGTTGAGCGTGTTGCCGTCGGATTCCATTGTGAAGAATTCTTTCTTGGGCAGCGAGGCATAGCGGGCGGCATATTCAGAGTTGTCTTCGAGGACACGTGAGAATTTGCCCGTGAATGAGCGGAAATCGTAGACCGGAGGCGTTGTGGCGTTGCTGTAAGACACCATGGCGTATTTCATGTCGGGCGAGAACGACGCCGATGATGTGCCTGATGTCTCGGTCACGGCCGACACGGCGCCTTTGCGGTCGATGCGGTAGATTGTGCGGTCGATGGGCGACGGGGCCGCGGCCTGGTAGTAGAATGAGCCGGCGGTGTCGAAGCCGTAAGAGGCCGTTACGTCGAAGTCGCCTTTGGTGAGGGTGCGCAGCAGCGCGCCGGCATAAGAATACTGGTAGAGGTGGGCATATCCGGTGCGGGTCGACGTGATTATGAAATATTCTGGCGAGTAGGAAATCTGCTCGTAGGCCTCGGGTGCGATCCATGCCGACGATTCCTCGACGTAGACCGAGCGGGCCACTGTCGACTTGGGATTTACCGAGTAAATCTCCATGCGGTTCTGGTCGCGGTTGAGAGTCACCACCATAAGGCGGTCGGGCGAGAAGGCGTATTCGATGCGCGGGATATACTCGATGCGCGAGTCGGCCAGGGCTATGTCCTTTGTCTTGCGGGTCTCCACATCGTAGTGGTGGACCGACACTTTGGAGTTTTTCTCGCCGGCCACGGGATATTTATATTGATACGTGCCCGGATAGAGCGCATATTGGCCGCGCGGCGAGCATGTGCCTTGGTAGATGGGCAGAGAGTAGGGGAGCACGTCGGCCTCGTTGAATTTAAGATAGGCGAGGCTAAGGTTGTCGGGAGCCCAGGTCATGGCGCAGTGCATCGAAAATTCTTCCTCGTAACTCCAGTCGGGGATGCCGTTTATCACCTTGTCGCGTTCGCCGTCGGTGGTCACGGCCACCTCGGTCTTGTAGTCGAGTTTCTTAATATAAATGTTATTGTCGGCCACGAAAGCCACCATTCGACCGTCGGGCGAGAAAGTCGGCTCCTGCTGCTTGTCGAACTGCGACGAGAGCGGCATGAGGATGCGCGTGCGTATCTCGTAGACATAATATTTTGCTTTCGACGAGCGGCGGTAGATGGGCTCGGAATCGGTCCATACAAGTATTTTCGAGCCGTCGGGGCTTATTTCGAAACCCTCCACGTCGGCAATCGAAGCCTCGCGCGTGCTGTTTCGGTCGAACAGCGTCTCGATTTTGTTGCCCGTGCGTATGTCGTAGCGGTCGACCGTCGCGTGGTCGTCCGACAGCATCAGGTAGCCGTTCGAGTCGGGTGCATATGTGAATCCCTTGGGCGTTTCGGCGCGGTTGGCGGGGTATACATATCGTGCGATATCCTGCACGGCTTGCGAGCGTTGAGCGCCGGACGAAAAAGCGGCGAGAGCCAAAGCAGATACTAATATAATGTGGCGTAGCATAGTCATCAAGTTAATATAATGAAACAATCGCCGAAAAGTTCATATTTACGAGACACTTGGCGATGTTTGTTAATACTCCACAAAGGTATGCAAATTTTTCTTTAAAGCCAAGCAAAACCCCAAAAACGAAAGCAAAGCCGTAATATTTGGCAACCCCGCCCTGCCGGGCCTCGCAATTTGCGGTTCAAGACAGGAGAACAGGAAGGACAAGAGTTTTAGCGTTAATTGTCGCTAATTGTTCATCAATCAGAATTAACGGCCCATTCGTGGGCATTAACGCAAAATAGCGTAAATCTCTTGTGCCATTGTGTTGTGAAAATGGGGCGGATTTTGTCACAATTTTGTAATTATTGGGGATTGTTACAGGGGGTGTAACAATTGTGTGGTTGTGTAATGTGTTGAAAATTAGTGTGTTGTGGTAAAAATGCAATTTTTGTGAAATTGTTCGTGAAAAATGTTGCGGAAAAATTGGGCGTGCAATTTTCCGGCCGCTATCTTTGCATCGTAATCAAAAACAAATTTCAACTAATCAACCAAAATTCAACTATTATGAGAGCCGAAACATTCCAGAACAATTTGATGTCGTTGCAAGACAATATGCTTAATTTCGCATACATGCTCACCTCCAACCGCGACGATGCTTACGATCTCCTTCAGGACACTACCCTCAAGGCCCTCGACAATCAGGACAAGTATGCCGAGAACACCAACTTCAAGGGTTGGGTTTTCACGATAATGCGCAATATCTTTATCAACAATTATCGCAAGAGCGTGCGCACTGCCACCGTGGTCGACACCACCGACAATCTCTATCATCTGAATATCTCGCAGGATTCCGGTCTCGACGCCCCCGAAGGCTCCTACACCGTGAATGAAATCCAGGAAGCCATCGGCGCTCTTTCCGACGACCTGCGCATCCCCATCTCCATGCACGTCTCCGGCTACAAGTATCAGGAAATCGCCGACGAGATGCACCTTCCGCTTGGCACGGTGAAGAGCCGCATCCACGCAGCCCGCCAGATTCTGCAAGCGCGCTTCGCCGACTACCGCAACGACTGAGCGGTGAACAAACCGACGCTATTTTTGTTTTAATAATCGAATCATTAACATTAAAAAATATATCCAAAATGGAAACAAAAAGCATAAAAGGCACCAGGACTGAGCACAACCTGCTCGCATCGTTCGCCGGCGAGAGCCAGGCACGTTCACGCTACACTCTCTTTGCCCAGAAGGCTATCGAGGAAGGCTACCAGCAGATTGCAGCCGTGTTCATGGAGACTGCCGAGCAGGAACTGTCGCACGCCAAGCAGTTCTTCTCCCTTCTCGAAGGCGGCACCGTAGAGATTACCGCCGGATACCCGGCCGGAATGGTGGGCACCACTCTTGAAAACCTTGCCGCCGCCGCTGCCGGCGAGCGCGAGGAATGGTCTGACCTCTACGAGAACTTCGCCAAGGTGGCCGAGGAAGAAGGCTTCCCCAAGATTGCGCAACTTTACAAACTCATCGCCAAAGTGGAGGTGATGCACGAACAGCGTTATATCGCGCTTATGGAGCGCGTGCAGAACGGCGAGGAATTCTCGCAGGAAGAGCCTGTGGAATGGATGTGCCGCCGCTGTGGCTATACCGTGAAGTCGAAATCGGCTCCCAAGCGTTGCCCCGTATGCGGCATGGACCAAGGCTGGTTCGAGCGCAAGGCCAACAATTATTAAGCGATGCACTTCCGCGATGCACAATGCACGATGCACGATGCACAATGCACAATGCACGATGCACGATGCGCAATTAAATGATAATTAGATATTTATGGATCTGTTTATCACGATAGTGGGATACACGGCGAGCCTGTGCATGATTCTCGGGTATCTGCCTCAGGCTATTGTCACGATTCGCACCCGCGACACCGACGGCATAGCCATGCCCACATTCCTTGCCCTTGGGCTTGGCAGCATATTTTTCGTGGTGCAGGGCATATTTCTTGGCAATATTCCGTTGGTCATCACCAATGTCATAACTACTATATGCTCGGTGATAATCTTCGCAATAAAGTTGCACAACGACAGGGGCCGCAGCCGAAAATAGCATGAGCACCCGGGAAGAGATAAAAAATTACAACTAAGTTAAACTTTGTTAAATTAGTGTGTAAATTACGTGAAAAATTGTAAAAATAAGCGTTTGCATCCTGCTTAGGTTGCATAATGCGGAAAAAAACACTAATTTTGCAATAACTTCAGAGATGGAGGAGGCCAGGCAGGCTTCCTCCTCTTTATTATAAGACGACAGAACGATATGATCGACAAGACAAAACTCCGCGCAGCGGTAGAAGACGCCATAAAAGGCAAGGGTGTTTTCGTGACAGACATCACGGTAAGCCCGGATAACGACATAGTAGTGGAAATAGACTCGGCCGACGGCGTCGACCTTGACACTTGTGCCGACATTACCCGCAAGATAGAGGCGGAACTGCCGTCGCGCGACGAGGAGGACTATTCCCTTGAAGTAGGCTCCGCCGGCATCACCGCTCCTTTTAAGGTGGTGGAGCAATACACCAAGAATCTTGGCAAGGAAGTGGAAGTGCTCACAAAAGACGGCCGCAAGGTCACCGGAGTGCTTACCGGAGTCGACGGCGACACATCGTCGTTCACCATATCGGTGCCCACCAAGGTGAAAGAGCCGGGAGCAAAGCGTCCGACAGTGCAGGATATTCCCGAGCACTTCAAGATGGACGACTGCAAGCAGGTGAAGCACGTGTTCAAGTTCAAATAATGAGGGAACACAAGCCCCCGGCTTGTGAAATTCAGTTTTAGAAAATAACAAACAAACCAAGATAAATGGCACGCAAAGAACAAACACCAAACATGGTAGAGCAGTTTGCAGAGTTCAAGGAACTCAAAAACATCGACAAGGCCACGATGATCAACGTCCTTGAAGAATCATTCCGCAAAGTGCTTGCCAACATGCTCGGCACCGACGAGAACCTCGACGTAATCCTCAACCCCGACGAAGGAGCCGTGCAGATATTCCAGAAACTGCAAGTGGTTCCCGACGGCGAGGTGGAAAACCCGCGCCTCGAGATATCCCTTTCCGAGGCCCAGGCCGACGACCCCGACGCGGAAGTAGGCGAGGAATACATCCGCGAGATTGTGTTCGCCGATTTCGGCCGTCGTGCCATCCTCAACCTTCGCCAGACTCTCCAGTCGAAAATTCTCGACTTGCAGAAAGAGGCCATATTCGCCAAGTTTAAGGAACTCGAAGGCGACCTTGTGTCCGGCGAGGTTTACCAGACATGGTCGAAAGAGACCCTCCTGCTCGACGATGACAAGAACGAACTCATCCTGCCCAAGTCGCAGGCCATCCCCGGCGACTTCTTCCGCAAGGGCGAGACCGTGCGCGCCGTAGTGGAGCGTGTCGACAACGAAGGCAACCCCAAAATCACCGTATCGCGCACCTCGGTGCAGTTCCTGCGCCGCCTTTTCGAGATTGAGGTGCCCGAAATCCACGACGGCCTTATTGCCATCCGCGCCGTGGCCCGCATCCCGGGCGAGCGTGCCAAGGTGGCAGTCGAGAGTTTCGACGACCGCATCGACCCCGTGGGCGCATGCGTGGGCGTGAAAGGCTCGCGTATCCACGGCATTGTCCGCGAACTCCATAACGAGAACATCGACGTAATCAACTACACATCCAACCCCTCGCTCTTCATCCAGCGCGCCCTTGCTCCGGCAAAAGTGTCGTCGATACGCATCGACGAGGAAAAGAAAGAGGCTGAGGTGTTCCTCCGCCCCGAAGAAGTGTCGATGGCTATCGGCCGCAACGGCTCCAACATAAAACTCGCCTCGATGCTTACCGGCTTTGAAATCGACGTTTACCGCGATGCCGAGCAGGTTTACGAGGAAGACATTTATCTCGACGAATTCAAGAACGAAATCGATGCCTGGGTAATCGACGCCATCAAGGAAATAGGCTGCGTCACCGCCCAGACCGTGCTCCACACCCCGCGCGAGGTGCTCATCGACAAGGCCGACCTTGAAGAAGACACCGTGGACCATCTGCTCGAGGTGCTCCGCGCCGAATTCGAGGATTGAGGCTCCCCACGCTCCCCTCATACAACTCTCCTCTACGCTGATTTTTTTGGCGCGTCGAGACAGACACAATCATAACAAACACTTAGAAAAAGAGGCAACAACAATATATGGCGAAAACTAAAATAAGCAAAGTGGCGCGCGACCTCAACCTTCCGCTCAGCAAAATAGTTGAGTTTCTGCGCACGAAAGGCATCGAAGTTGAACTGAATCCCAATTCACGCATCGAAGACGAAGCCGTGAAGATGCTCAACGAGGCCTTCCCCACTGACAACAATTCCCGGCCCACCCAGACGCCCGTGCGTCCTGTCGCCGACCCCCCAAAGAACGAAACGCGCCAGCGTGTGGCCGAGCCCGAGGTGACGCATATCCCTACCGAGCCGGCCAACAAGCCCAAGATACTCGGTAAAATCGACCTTGACGCCCACAACCGCCCGGTTGTGCCCAAGCCTGCGCCCAAGCCCCAGCCCGTTCCCGAGGAAAAGGCTCCCGAGCCCAAGCCGGAAGTGAAGCCTGAGCCTGAGGCAAAGCCCAAAGAAGAACCCAAGCCGGCCCCCGTCGAGCCCAAGCCCGAGCCGAAGCCCGAACCCAAGCCGGAAGTGAAGCCCGAGCCCGAGGCAAAGCCCGAGCCCAAAGCCGAAACAACAGCCAAGGCTCCCGAAGCCGCTCCGGCCCAGGAACCTGCCAAAGAAGATGAAATCTTTGTGCCCAATCCTGCTCCGAAGACAAACGTGAGCCTCAATATCGTAGGCAAAATCGACCTTGACGCCCTCAACCAGTCGACTCGCCCGAAAAAGAAAACCAAAGAAGAGAAGCGTGCCGAACGCCGCCAGGGCGCGCCCGGCGCACAGCAAGGCCAGGCCCAGTCTGCCCAGGGAGGCGACCGCAAGAAACGCCGCCGCATCTCCGGAAAAGAAAAGGTAGATATCGAAAAGGCAGGCCAGCAGGCATCGCAGCAGCCTCGCGGAGGCAATCAGGGCAAAGGCTCAGACCGCCACGAGCCCAAAGGCGGAAGCAAGCGCGAACGCCGCGCCGCTGCCCCGCAGCATGCCGAAGTGTCCGACGAAGACGTATCCAAGCAGGTGAAAGAGACGCTCGCACGTCTCACCGCAAAGGAAAAAGGCCTCAAACGCGGCGCCAAGTGGCGTAAGGAAAAACGTGAGGCTGTAGCCTCGCGTGAGCGTGAGGCAGCACAAGAGCAGATGGCAGAATCGCGTGTGCTCAAACTCACCGAATTTGTAACGGCCAACGACCTTGCCATAATGATGGATGTGCCCATCAACCAGGTAATCGCCACCTGCATGAACATAGGCGTGATGGTGTCGATAAACCAGCGTCTCGACGCCGAGACCATCAATATCGTGGCCGAGGAATTCGGATACCAGACCGAATATGTGTCGGCCGAGGTGGCCGACGCCATCCATCAGGAAGAAGACAGCGAGGACCAGCTCCAGGCTCGTCCGCCGATTGTGACCGTAATGGGCCACGTCGACCACGGCAAGACATCGCTGCTCGACTATATCCGCTCGGCCAACGTGATTGCAGGCGAGGCCGGCGGCATCACCCAGCATATCGGCGCATACAACGTGCGCCTCGACGACGGACGCGAGATCACCTTCCTCGACACCCCAGGCCACGAGGCTTTCACGGCCATGCGTGCCCGCGGTGCGAAAGTGACCGACCTCTGTATCATCATCGTGGCTGCCGACGATGCCGTGATGCCCCAGACAGTCGAGGCAATCAACCACGCCTCTGCCGCCGGTGTGCCCATCGTATTTGCAATCAACAAGATAGACAAGCCGCACGCCAACCCCGAGAAAATCAAGGAAGAACTCGCCGCGATGAACTATCTCGTCGAGGACTGGGGCGGAAAATACCAGTCGCAAGACATATCCGCCAAAAAAGGCATCGGCGTGAAAGAACTCATGGAGAAGGTGCTCCTCGAGGCCGAGATGCTCGAACTCCGCGCCAACCCCGACCGCAACGCCACCGGCTCTATTATCGAGTCGTCGCTCGACAAGGGCCGCGGCTATGTGGCCACCGTGCTTGTGCAGAACGGCACCCTGCGCGTGGGTGACATTATACTTGCCGGCAACCATTTCGGCAAGATAAAGGCCATGTTCAACGAGCGCAACCAACGCATCAAGGAGGCAGGCCCCGCCACTCCGGCCCTCATCCTCGGCCTTAACGGCGCTCCCACCGCCGGCGACACATTCAATGTGCTCGACTCCGAGCAGGAAGCCCGTGAAATCGCCTCCAAGCGCGAGCAGCTGCAGCGTGAGCAGGGTCTGCGCACCACTAAGATTCTTACGCTTGAAGATATCGGCCGCCGCCGCGCCATCGGCAACTTCCAGGAACTCAATATCATCGTCAAGGGCGACGTCGACGGCTCCATAGAGGCTCTTTCCGACTCGCTGCTGAAACTCTCCACCGAAGAAATCCAGGTGAACGTGCTCCACAAGGCTGTCGGTGAAATATCCGAGAGCGACGTCACGCTTGCCGCCGCTTCCGATGCCGTTATTATCGGCTTCCAGGTGCGTCCGTCGCTTGCCGCCCACCGCGCCGCCGAACGCGACGGTGTGCAGATCCGTCTCTACTCTGTGATCTACCAGGC